>NZ_JARWRU010000357.1 GCF_029867845.1 Nocardia farcinica
CCCCACCCCCCCCCCGCGCGAGCCCCACCCGCCCGCCCCCGTGGGGGGCGCGGGGGCCCCGGGGGGCGGTGGGGCCGTGCGACAGCACATCGGCGAGCCGGGCGAGCACCGGCCCGGCGGCCATCAGGGCCACGCCGGTGCGCAACCACAGCCCGGCGCGCCCGGCGGCGGGGTCGGGGATCTTCATCGCCCGCAGTTCGCGGATGAATCGGTCGGCTCTGGTCTCCGTGATACGGGCCTCGGTCATGTCGCACTTCCTAGATAGAGGGCTGCCAAATCGTCGCGGATCTCGGCGGGCGGTCCGCTGCGCACGACGCGGCCGCGCACCAATACGGCGGCCCGGTCGGCGATGTCGAGCACGGCCGCGGCGAACTGTTCGACCACCAGCACCGCCACGCCCTGCCGGGCGATGTCGGCCACCACCTCGTAGAGTTCGGCGACCACCAGCGGCGCCAGGCCCATCGACAGCTCGTCGAGCAGCAGGACGGCGGGGTCGGTGGCAAGGCCGCGGGCCAGGGCGAGCATCTGTTGCTCACCGCCGGACAGGGTGCCGGCGATCTGGCCGGCGCGCTTGCCGAGAACGGGGAACCGGTCGAAGGCAACGGCCTCGATCTCGGCCCGGCTTCGACCGGTGAAAGTCATCATCCAGAGGTTCTCGCGGACGGTGAGATTGGCGAAGATGCCGCGCCCCTCGGGGATCAGGCACACGCCCGCGCGGGCCAGGTCGCGGGCGGACGCGCCGGTCACCTCGCGCCCGCCCAGCTCGAGCGCGCCCGCGGCGATCGGGTGGGTCGCCGACACCACACGCAGGGTGGTGGTCTTGCCCGCGCCATTGGGGCCGAGCAGGGCCAGCACCTGACCGGCCGCGACCTCGAGGTCCACGCCGTGGAGCACGGTGATGGCGCCGTAGCCCGCCTTGACCTCACGCAACCGCAACAGCGGCGTCCGCGCGACCGAGGGCGTTGCCGCGACGGTGTTCTCGGGGACGGTCTGGACTCTCATACTTCTCCCAGGTAGGCCGCGAGCACCGTCTCGTCGGTGCGGATGACCGAGGGCGGCCCGGAGGCGATGACCTTGCCCAGGTCGAGCACGAACACCTCGTCGCAGACGTTCATCACCAGGTCCATGTCGTGTTCGACCAGCAGCACCGCGGTGCCGTCGTCGGCGAGGGCGCGCAGCAGTGCACCGAAACGCGCGGTCTCGGTGTGGTCCTGACCGGCGGCGGGTTCGTCGAGCAGCAGCAGGGCGGGCCGGGCGGCGATCGCGCGGGCCACCTCGACCTGTCTGGCCAGGCCGGTGGGCAGGGTGTCGGTGGTGGCGTCGGCGACCGCGTGCAGCTCGAGGCGGTCGATGATGTCGGCGACCACCGTGGCGGCCCGGCGTCGCTTCGGGCCGAGTTCGGCGGCGACGAGCAGGTTGTCGCGCACGCTCAGCCTGCCGAACAGCTCGAGCCGCTGAAAGGTGCGGGCGAGGCCGCGCTTGGCGCGCCTGCTTGGGTTGAGCCGGGTGATGTCGCGGCCGTCGAGCAGCACCCGTCCGGTCGTCGGCTTGCGCAGGCCGCTGATGACGTCGAACAGGGTCGATTTGCCCGCGCCGTTCGGGCCGATGAGTCCGGTGACCGCGCCGCGGTGGGGCCGCAGGCCCCCCCCGGGGGGGGGG
>NZ_JARWRU010000358.1 GCF_029867845.1 Nocardia farcinica
GGCCGAGACCACCCTGGAACCACGGCATCTGGTGCTGCCGATGTTCGTGGCCGACGGCCTCGACGAACCGCGCGAGATCGGCTCCATGCCTGGCGTGCACCAACATTCGATGGATTCGCTGCGCAAGGCCGCCGTGGAGGCGGTCGACGCGGGCGTCGGCGGCCTGATGCTCTTCGGCGTGCCGCTGCCCGAGGACAAGGACCCGGCGGGCAGCCAGGCCAGTGATCCCGACGGCATCCTCAACCGCGGCCTGCGCGCGCTGGCCTCCGAGGTCGGCGACGCGACCGTGGTGATGGCCGACACCTGCCTCGACGAGTTCACCGACCACGGGCACTGTGGCGTGCTCGGCCCCGACGGGCAGGTGGACAACGACGCCACCCTGCACCGCTATGTGGACATGGCCATCGCCCAGGCCGAGGCGGGCGCCGACCTGCTCGGCACCAGCGGCATGATGGACGGCCAGGTGGGCGCCATCCGGCGCGGACTGGACGCCGTCGGCCGCACCGACACCGGCATCCTCGCCTACGCCGCCAAGTACGCCTCGGCCTTCTACGGTCCCTTCCGCGAGGCCGTGTCGTCCTCGCTGGAGGGTGATCGCCGCACCTACCAGCAGGATCCGGCCAACCGCAGGGAATCGCGGCGCGAACTCGACCTGGATCTGGCCGAGGGCGCCGACATCGTCATGGTCAAGCCCGCGATGGCCTACCTGGACATCCTGCGCGAGGTGGCCGACCGCGCCACCGTTCCGGTGGCCGCGTACCAGATCTCGGGCGAGTACGCGATGATCACCGCCGCCGCCGAGCGCGGCTGGATCGACCGCGACGCCGCCGTGCTCGAGTCCCTGACCTCCATCCGGCGGGCCGGAGCCGACATCGTCCTCACCTACTGGGCCACCGAGGCCGCGCGCCGGCTGTCGTGACCCACGGATCCGGCTCCACCCCGGCGTCCGGCCCCCGGCAGGATGTCCGGCCACCCGCGCCCGTGCCGCCCGGCCCGCTGCCGCCGTCGCCCGGACCGCATGGGCGGCCGCCGCACGGCCAGTTCCCGTCGGGCCCCGTGCCGCCCGGCGCGTACCGCGCGGATCCCGAACCCGCGCCCGAGAGCGTGCGCACCGCCGCCCAGTTGTGGTGGGTGATCGTCGCGCTCGGCGTGGTGCGGGTGATCGCGAGCGCGATCGACGCCCTGACTCATCGCGACGAGGTCGAGCGCGTGCTGATCGAGGCGGGACAGCAGATCCCGGAGGCGGGCGCGCACCTGTACGTGTCGATGTACGTGGTGTTCCTCGTCATGGGCGGACTCGTGCTCGCCGCGGCCGCCGCGGGTGTGACGCACCTGTTCGCCAAGGGCAGGGCGTGGGCCCGCACGGTGTTGACGGTGGGTGCGATCTGGCTGGTCATCGGCGCGTTGACCGCGCTGTTCGCCCTCGGCGGCACCGGTGGCGCCGCGGCCTTCGCGGCGGGCGCGGTGGCCGTCGTGCAGGGGGTGCTCGCGGGCGGCGCGTTGTACGCGGGTTACCGTCCCGAGGCGAATGGGTACTTCTTCGTCACGAGGAAGTGAACCCCGATTGGCATGCGGACCGAATTGGCCGCTGTGGGCTGTGCCTGTATCGTGAGGGTTGTCACAGGAGACATGGGAACCGGGAGACGTAGCCGTTCGTTCGCCGCCGGGCGCGGGCGACGAGCAGGAGCCCCGGGAGATCGGAGGCAACGATGCGCGTGGTGATCCAACAGCCGCAGAGCATTCGCAAAGACATGATCGTTCTCGGCCTGCTGGTCCTGTTCGGCCTGGTCACCGTCGCACTGCTCCTGCTGCCCGGCCTGGTGGGCTGAGCGAGGCACGGGCGGGGGGTCCGGCGTGACCGACCGGGATACCGGCGAGGTCCGAACCGACCACACCGGCCCCGCCGACGAAAGAGTTCTCTTCCACGAGCCGGGAGCGCGCTGGCGTGCGGTGAGCTACGGGCCGCTGGCCTGCGCCCTGATCCTGGCCGTCGAGGTCGCGACCGGCGCCACCCCGCACTGGTTCGCCCTCCTGTTCTGCGGTGCGCTGATCGCCGCCTTCTCCGCCGTTCAGGTGCTCGCCGCGCGCACCCACGTCAGCGTGCGACTGACCGGCGCCGCGCTGCGCCAGGGCACCGAAACCGTGCTGCTCGCCGAGATCGCCGACGTGCTGGACGAACAAGGGGCTGGTCCACTCGACGAGGCAGCACTGGCCGGGGTCGACTGGGACGACGCGGGCTCCTGGTCCGGCGAGGAATGGAAATCCGCCAGGGCGCTGGGCGAGCTGAGCGGAGTTCCGCGCAGGCGCACCGGAATCGGGCTGCGGTTGCGCGCCGGAGGGCTGGTCCAGGCCTGGGCGAAGGATCATCGGGGATTGCGGGACGCGTTGACGCGGGCGCTTGCCGAGCGCGACTCGAAGGCGGGCGACGCGGGCTGACCGCCACCGCGTGGCAGGATTGCCGCACGACGACGGTGCCGAGCAGAACGGAGCGAGCGACATGCGCGCGGATCGGGTGAACTCTCCCGGTGAGCCGATGCGCCGTGGCCGGTGGCGCGGTGGCCGGGGGACGATCGCGGCGGTCGAGGCCGTGGCGGCGGTGCTGCTCGTGCTCGCCGCGGTGGCGAGCTGGCGCACCGGCGTGGTGGACACCTCGTTCGCCGCGCAAGGGGATGTGCCCGCGCACGATTCGGTGCGCTACTCCGGTCCCTGGCTGGTCGGCGCCGCCGCGCTGGCGGCGCTGGCCGGACTGCTCGTCGTCGACGCGGTGGTCCGGGTGCGCCGGGGTCAGTCGCCCCAGTTCTGATAGATGTCGAGCAGGCGCCCGTCGTGGGTGCCCGGCGCGTTGAGGAAGATCGAGACGGTGCCGTCGGGCTCGCGCGCGCTCTCGGCGATCACCTGACGCAGCGAGGCTCGGATGTTGCCCTGGTCGTCGCGCCACAGCTTGGTGTCGGGGTGCATGCCCGCGCCGATCACGCCGGGCGGAATGATCCTGGTCACCATCGCGGGGATCGGCCCGCCCGCGAGCCACACCGTCTCCTCGTGGTTCAGGTGCGCGCCGACGCGGCCGTCCCCGATGTCGAGGACCGGTTCGACGGCCGAGGCCGAGGGCGCGGCGAACACCGACACCGCCAGCGCGCCCGCCGCCACCGCGAGACCGGCCGCCGCCGATCTGGACGCTTTCGCTCTGCGCACCGGCTCCCCCGAAACCGACCCCGGAGAAGCGGACCCGATCGATGCTCGACGCATGAGAACCTTCCCGACTCTGGGTGTCCGACTCACCGAGCGTACGCACCCCCCGTGGCCTGCGCGGGTAATACCGCCGAAACAATTTCCGGCGCGTCGCTGCGGCCCGTGTCACGTGTCCTACACCCTGTCGTCGACGCTCTCCGGCCGGGCTGCGACACTGGAGGCCGTGAGTTCTTCTCCGCGCGCGACCAGTGCCTCTCCTCTCGGTGACGCGTCGGCGGCAGTGTCCGCCCGCCTGTTCGACCGGGCCGCCTCGGTCATCCCCGGCGGGGTCAACTCGCCGGTCCGCGCCTTCACCGGCGTCGGCGGCACCCCCCGGTTCATCGCCGGGGCCGACGGCTGGAAGCTGACCGACGCCGACGGCAACGAATTCGTCGATCTCGTGTGCTCCTGGGGCCCGATGATCCTCGGGCACGCGCACCCGGCCGTGGTGGCGGCCGTGCGCGAGGCCGCGACCGGCGGGCTGAGTTTCGGCGCGCCCACCGAGGGCGAGGTCGAGCTGGCCGAGCACATCGTGGCGCGGGTGGAGCCGGTGGAGCGGGTCCGGCTGGTGAACTCCGGCACCGAGGCCACCATGAGCGCGGTGCGCCTGGCGCGCGGCTGCACCGGCCGCAGCAAGAT
>NZ_JARWRU010000359.1 GCF_029867845.1 Nocardia farcinica
GCCGCGCCTCGGGGCCGCCGGCCGCCCCCCCGGCGGCGGTCGCCGGCGCGCCGTGCGTCAGAGCGAGGCGGCGATCCGGTCGCCGATCTCCACCGTGGAGGCGGCGCCGGAGCGGGCGGTGAGATCCTTGGCGACGGCAGCCTCGACGCGCGCGGCCTCCTCGGTCCTGCCGAGGTGGTTGAGCAGCAGCGAAACCGAAAGGATGGCGGCGGTCGGGTCGGCCTTGGACTGCCCGGCGATGTCGGGCGCGCTGCCGTGCACCGGCTCGAACATGCTCGGGTTGGCGCCGGAGGCGTCGATGTTGCCGCTGGCCGCCAGGCCGATGCCCCCCCGCACCGCCGCGGGCAGGTCGGGGATGATGTAGCCGAACAGGTTGTCGGTGACGATCACGGCGAAGCGGCCCGGGTCGGTCACCATGAAGATGGTGGCCGCGTCGATGTGCTGGTAGGCCACGGTGACCTCGGGGAACTCCTGGCCCACCTCGTCCACGGTGCGCTGCCACAGCGAGCCGGCGAAGGACAGCACGTTGGTCTTGTGCACCAGGGTCAGGTGCTTGCGGCGGGCCTGCGCGGTGGCGAAGGCGTAGCGCACCACGCGCTCGATGCCGAAGCGGGTGTTGGTGCTGACCTCGGTGGCCACCTCGTGCGGGGTGCGCACGCGGATGGCGCCGCCGGTGCCGGTGTAGGGGCCTTCGGTGCCCTCGCGCACCACCACGAAGTCGATGTCGGGCGCGCCCGCCAGCGGGCTGGTGACGCCGGGGAACAGCTTCGACGGACGCAGGTTCACGTGATGGTCCAGCTCGAAGCGGGTGCGCAGCAGCAGGCCGCGCTCGAGCACGCCGCTGGGCACCGACGGATCGCCGATGGCGCCGAGCAGGATGGCGTCGTGCTGGCGCAGTTCCGGCAGCACCGAGTCCGGGAGGATCTCGCCGGTGGCGTGGTAGCGCCGGGCGCCCAGGTCGTACTCGGTCTTCTCGACGCCGGGCACGACCGCGTCGAGCACCTTCAGCGCCTCGGCGATGACCTCGGGACCGATGCCGTCACCGGGGATGACCGCAAGCTTCATGACAACTCCTCGTCATGCCCCACGCGCCGCCCCCGGGGTGCGGGGGGGGGCGCGGGGGGGGAGGGGGTTTTGGGGTATGGGTCAGACCAGGGCGGCCAG
>NZ_JARWRU010000360.1 GCF_029867845.1 Nocardia farcinica
CGCCTCGAGCGCGCCACGCTCACCGGCCCGCCGGGGCACCCACGCCAGCGCGGCCCCGGTCGCGGCGGACAGCCGTGCCGCCGCCGACAGCGCGCCGGGCACGCTCGCCAGCCGTTCGCCCACCAAGATCACCGCGCCCTCTTCGCGCAACTGCCGGCCGATCCCCCGCAGGGCGTCGGCGTCGACACCCTCGACCGGCAGGTCGAGCAGGGCGTCGGCGTCGTGCGCCGCGTCGAGCAGATACGGTTCCGCACCGGGCACGGTCGGCACCAGGGTGCCCGACATGCGCCGCAGTCCGCGGGAGGCGTTGGGCGCCAGCGCGACCACCCGCACCCCGCGACGGCGGGCGGCCTTGCGCAGCCGCAGATAGACGATCGGGGATTCCTCTTCCGGCTCGAAACCGGCCAGCAGCACGATCGGGGCGCGTTCGAGGCTGTCGTAGTCGACGGTCACGCCCTGGCCCGCGATCAGGGCAGCGAGGAACTCGGCTTCCTCCGGCGAGTGCGGTCTGGCCCGGAAGTCGATGTCGTCGGTGGCCAGCACGGTGCGGGCGAACTTGGCGTAGGCGTAGGCGTCCTCCTCGGTGACCCGGCCGCCGACCAGCACACCGGCGTTGCCCCGGGCAGCGCGCAGACCGTCGGCGGCCGCGGCGAGCGCCTGCGACCACGACACCGGGCGCAGTTCGCCGTCGGCGCCGCGCAGCAGCGGGGTGGTGAGGCGGTCGCGCAGGCTCGCGTAGGCGAACGCCCAGCGGCCCTTGTCGCAGTTCCATTCCTCGTTGACCGACGGGTCGTCACCGGCCAGGCGGCGCAACACCTTTCCGCGCCGGTGGTCGGTGCGCTGGGCGCAGCCGGAGGCGCAGTGCTCGCACACGCTGGGGGAGGACACCAGGTCGAACGGGCGGGCGCGGAAGCGGTAGCTGGTGCCGGTCAGCGCGCCGACCGGGCAGATCTGCACGGTGTTGCCGGAGAAGTAGGAGTCGAACGGCTGCGCCTGCGCGGTGCCGACCTGCTCGAGCGCGCCGCGGTCCATCAACTCGATGAACGGGTCACCGGCCACCTGCTGGGAGAAGCGGGTACAGCGGGCGCACAGCACGCAGCGTTCCCGGTCCAGCAGCACCGCCGTGGACAGCGGAATCGGTTTCGGGTATATGCGTTTCTCCCCGTCGAAGCGGGTTTCCGGGCGGCCGGTGGACATGGCCTGGTTCTGCAACGGGCACTCGCCGCCCTTGTCGCACACCGGGCAGTCCAGCGGGTGGTTGATCAGCAGCAGCTCCATCACGCCCTCCTGGGAGCGTGCCGCCACCGGGGAGGTGAGCTGGGTGTGCACGACCATGCCGTCGGCGACGGTCTGGGTGCAGGAGGCGACCGGTTTGCGCTGGCCCTCCACCTCGACCAGGCACTGGCGGCAGGCGCCGACCGGGTCGAGCAGCGGGTGGTCGCAGAAGCGGGGGATCTGGATGCCGATCAGTTCGGCGGCGCGGATCACCAGCGTCCCGGCGGGCACGGAGACCTCGACGCCGTCGATGGTGACGGTGACCAGGTCGGCCGGCACCACACCGCTGGCGTTGCTGCTGACGGTGGCGGTCATCGAACCCCTCCTGCCTCGGCCCACGCCGTGGCGCGCGCGGGATCGAACGGACAGCCCGCACCGTCGAGATGCGCGGCGTACTCCTCGCGGAAGTACTTCAGCGAGGACATGATCGGGCTGGCGGCGCCGTCGCCGAGGGCGCAGAACGACTTGCCGAGGATGCTGTCGCTGATGTCGAGCAGCTTGTCCAGGTCGGCGGCGGTGCCGCCGCCGTGCTCGATGCGTTCCAGCAGCTGGACCAGCCAGTAGGTGCCCTCCCGGCAGGGCGTGCACTTGCCGCAGGACTCGTGGGCGTAGAAGCGGGTCCAGCGGGCGACGGCACGCACCACGCAGGTGGTTTCGTCGAAGATCTGCAGCGCTTTGGTGCCGAGCATGGAACCGGCCGCGGCCACGCCCTCGTAGTCCAGCGGCACGTCCAGGTGTTCGTCGGTGAACAGCGGGGTGGAGGAGCCGCCGGGGGTCCAGAACTTCAGCCGGTGTCCGGCGCGCACCCCGCCCGCGTAGTCGAGCAGTTCGCGCAGTGTGATGCCAAGCGGCGCCTCGTACTGGCCGGGGCGGGCGACGTGCCCGGACAGCGAGTAGAGGGTGAAGCCGGGGGATTTCTCGCTGCCCATCGACCGGAACCAGTCGGTGCCGTTGGCGATCAGCGCGGGCACGCTGGCGATGGATTCGACATTGTTGACCACCGTCGGGCAGGCGTAGAGGCCTGCGACGGCGGGGAAGGGCGGCCGCAGCCTCGGCTGGCCGCGCCTGCCCTCGAGCGAGTCGAGCAGCGCGGTCTCCTCGCCGCAGATGTAGGCGCCCGCGCCTGCGTGCACGATGAGGTCGAGGTCGAAGCCGGAGCCGAGGATGTCGCGGCCGAGCAGGCCGGTCGCGTAGGCCTGGTCGACGGCGGCGCGCAGCCGGCGCAGCACCGGCACCACCTCGCCGCGCAGGTAGATGAACGCGGTGTCGGCGCGGATGGCGTAGGCGGCGATGATCGCGCCCTCGACGAGGGTGTGCGGGGTGGCCAGCATGAGCGGGATGTCCTTGCAGGTGCCCGGCTCGGATTCGTCGGCGTTGACCACCAGGTAGTGCGGTCGGGTCCGGCCGTCCGGGCCGGGGCCCTGCGGGATGAAACCCCATTTGAGGCCGGTGGGGAAGCCCGCGCCGCCGCGGCCGCGCAGCCCGGCGTCCTTGACGGCCTGGATGACCTCGTCGGGCTCCATGCGCAGCGCCTTGCGCAGGGCGGTGTAGCCGTCACGGGCCAGGTAGCTCTCGAGTGTCCAGGCCCGCGGGTCGTCCCAGTGGGCGCTGAGGACCGGGGCCAGCGGCGTGCTCATCGTGTCTCCTCGCCCGGTCGCTCGACGTCCTCGGGTTTCGGCGCGGTCATGCCGCGCTCGCGGGCGATCTCCAGCCCGGCGAGGGTGGCCGCGCCCGCCGCGCCGTCGAGGGCGCCCGGCCGCTCGTCGGGGAAGCCGGCCAGCAGTCGCGCGGTCTCGCGGAAGGTGCACAGCGGCGCGCCGCGGCTGGGGCCGGCCAGGGGTGCCGCCCCCCGCGCGGGCCCCCCGGCGCGCGCCCCCGCGGGGGGGGGGGTGTGGGATAACTCCCCGGTTTCCAAAAACCCCCGCGCGGTATGGCCGGCGGGGGTGGCCGCGGCGG
>NZ_JARWRU010000361.1 GCF_029867845.1 Nocardia farcinica
CCCCCGGCGGGGCGGCCGGGGGAACGGGGGGGTTAACCCCCCCCCCGGTTTTGGCCCCCCCCCCCGGGGGGCCCCCGCCATCAATGGGCGTCGACGCCGCTGAGCTCGTTCGGCCGGTCGGGCAGGGTGACCGAGGCACGGATCTCGCCCGTGGCCAGATCGATCCGGTGCACCGTGGAGGTGGCCGGATCGGTGACATAGGCGTCACCGCCGCGGACGAACAGCGCGGGGCGGGGCTGCTGCCAGCGCGGGGGCTCCTGCCAAGGCTCGACCACCGGGATGGATCGGGTCACCGTGCCCGCCACGGGATCGATCACGCGCAGTCGCCGTCGGTGGCCAGCACCAGCGCTTCGCCCCGCGGTCCGCGAGCGAGCGAGCGGAAGGTGTAGCTCGCGCCGAGATCCACCAGACGCAACTGCCCGGTGGCGGTGTCGATCAGCGTGATCTGCTCGGGACGCTCGAGTTCGGCCTCGGGGTCGCGCTTGTAGTCGCCGAGCACGATGGACGAGACGGGGCTGCCGGCCTGATTGCCGATCCGGCTGTAGGGCGTGGGGCCGTCGATCTTGGTGATGGCGCCGTCCCGGTAGACCAGCACACCGTCCTCGCAGCCGACCACGACAATCTCGTACTTCGCCGTCGCCTCGCCGTGCACGCCGGGACAGTCCTCGTGGCGGGCGATCTCGGCGCCCGCGGCGTCGAGCACCCGCAGCCCGGTGCGCTCGGTCTCGGTGCCGACGGTGACCACGAGACTGCCGTCGGACAGCTCCAGCGCCACGCCGTGATGCGGCGCCTCGGCCCGGTACCGCCGCACCGGCGGCGCTCCGTCGGCGAGATCGGCCGGGGCGAAGGAGACGATCTCGCCGGGGTCACCGTCGTGCACGCCACCCATCGCGCCGACGAGGCAGGCGCGGCCGACCACCGGCTCGTCCTCGACGAGGGCAGGCTCGTGACCGGCCATCCTGAGCCGAGCGACGCGCTCATGACCGATGCCACAGCATCGGGCGCGAGCGCGGCGCCGGACGCCGCCGGAGCCGCCGGGGGACTCCCGTTCAGTCACGGGGTCACTTCTTTGCCCGGAAACGCCCCGACTCGGCAACCGCCCGGCTTACCCTGAACACACCCGGTTCGCCCCGGGGTTGCAGGGTGGATCGCACGCCCCCCGATCGCGATCCGCCATCGCCTAGCTGGTCGGGTGGGGTCCGGGTCCGGCTTCAGCCCGGGCCCCACCCGGCCGGCGCCCACTGTGACCGGTCACAGAAAATCCCGGAAACCATAAAGTCACGTTAATTCCACGCAACCATGTGCGTGCAGACGAACGCACAATTGCGGACGACATGTGCAACGACAATTTCACCACGCAAACCCCGCTTCGCGCGTTTCGGCGGCGATTTTCGGAACCGACGGACAGAAGGCGCGGCAGAGGAGCGAATCTTTCCTGCACACTTCGCCGGCAGACGCTAAAATTGTCGGCACCTGGAAAATCGATGTGATCCGGTAATTCCGTCCGTGACAGCGAGTTACGGACACGGGACATCGCACCACCCTGCCATCGCCGTTCTGAGCATCGCGGCGGCCGCCGGGCCGGTACCGGGTCACCTGCCGAGGAGGCCGCAATGGTCGACAATGCCGTGACCGATCAGTCCGAACCCGATCCCGGAGTCGTGATCTGGCCCGAGCCCAGCAAGCTCGACGACTGGTGGGAGCGTGTGGTTTTCGGTGCGGGCGGCAGGCCGGGCAGCGCGCCCGGCGACCCGCTGCGCGAGAGCACCCGGGGGCAGTGACGGGCGCGGACCGCCCCCGGGCGCCGTGCCGTCAGGCCTCCGGCCGGGGCCGGAAGGCGTGTTCACGCGCGGAATAGAGGGTGAGCAGACCGAGCAGACGGTCGTCATCCACCAACGGCTGACAATACAGCGAGCGCATTCCGTACGCGATCAGTTGTTCCCGGAATTCGCCCCACCGCCGTTCCACGCGGAGATTGCCGACCAGAATCGCATGCCCGGTGCGGACCACCTCGAGTCCGGGCGTATCGGGACAGCGCGACTGCGCGAGTTCGAGTTTCTCGGCCAGCCGATTCGACCAGCCGAGCACTTCCAGGCCGTCGCCATCACACGCGGTGATTCCGACCAATGGACGACCGGGCAGCAGCTGCGCGATATTGCGGGCCGCGCGCTGGGGGACGGGGGAATCGTGTTCCGAACCGGCGCCGCCGGTCGAGCCTGGAGACAGGACGCGGGCGTCGAGCATACGAACACCTCGTTCGTTGTTGCGCCGGCGCGCGGGCGGGATATCGGTGTTCGCGGGTTCTCGCGCCGCCCGGCGCACCGATGCACTGTCCAGCGGGGGCCGCCGGTACGCGGCCACACGGCGCCCGGTATCCCGGACGCCGGC
>NZ_JARWRU010000362.1 GCF_029867845.1 Nocardia farcinica
GTCCCGAGCCGCACGACATCGCCTATCTGGCGCGCCTGCCGCGCCCGGACGGCAGGGGCAGCTGCCTGCTGATCGACGGCCTGCACCCGCCGGGCTCACTCGGCGCGGTCCGGCTGCTGGCCACCCGCCTGGCCGGGCTGCACGAGCGCGCCGAGAACCACCTGTTCTCGGTGCTCATCGCGGTGCGCTACGACCGGGCCACCGGCGAGCCGCTGGACGCGGATCTGCTCACCCCGGTGTACCTGCACCAGGGCGATCCGAGGACCAACGGGCGCGTACGGCGCTGAGGCCGCGTACGCGCGGCGTCCTCGATCGGGCGCCGGGTGCTCAGGCGGCGACGCGGGAGGGTCGCAGGGTGTTCATCGGCGGCCGGTCGTCGAGCGAGACCTCGGTGTGCCGCGCGGTGAATTCGTCGCCCTCCACCGGGAACTGGGTCAGCGCCGCGCCGGAGTCGGCGATGCCGCTGCGGCCGAGCACCGTGCCGAGGATCTGGCGGCTCATCACGCCCAGATCCGACAGCGGACGATTGCGGTGCGTGCGCACCCCCAGGTTCACCTGGCCGATGGCGTCCATCCCGTAGCGGTCGTAGGTGTCGAGCAGCAGCCCGATCTCCACGCCGTAGCCGGGCGCGAACGGCACCGAGGTCAGCAGTTCCCTGGTGCCCGCGTATTCGCCGCCGAGCGGTTGCAACACCGAGGTCAGTTCCGGGCGAAGCGCCGAGAGCAGGGGCCGGGCGACCAGCTCGGTGACCCGTCCGCCGCCGTGCGCGTCCACCGCGTCGCCCTGGCGCAGCGGGCGCCGGTAGTAGGCCTTCACCAGATGCATGTCCGCCACACACAGCAGCGGCCCGAGCAACTTGGGCACGAACGCCGGATCGGGGTCGACCAGATCGGAGTCGACGAAGGCGATCAGGTCGCCCCGGGTGACGGCCAGCGACCGCCACAGCACCTCGCCCTTGCCCGGCACCGGCTCGACCTCCGGCACCGCCTCCTCCCTGGTGACCACCTCGGCGCCGGCGGCGCGGGCCCGTTCCGCGGTGGCGTCGGTGGAGCCGGAGTCGAGCACGATCAACTCGTCGACCAGGGAGCCGAGCAGCGGCCGGATGCTGGCCACCACGTCTGCGACGGTGTTCTCCTCGTTCAACGCGGGCAGCACCACGGAGACGCTGCGCCCCCGCTTGGCCTCGACGAGTTCGTCGATCGTCCAGGCAGGATCGTCCCAGGTGTTGGTGCGCGCCCAGCCGGACGGACGGTGTTGGGTACTCATACCAGACCTCGCAAGGTTCGTGCGGGGGGCCGGAAGCCCTGGATTGCGGCGATCATGTCCACCACGCGGCGGGTGTGCGCCACCTCGTGGACACGGAAGACGCGGGCGCCCGCGGCGGCCGACCACGCCGTTGCTGCCAGGGTGCCCTCCAGTCGTTCGGAGAGCCCCACACCAAGAGTCTCCCCGATGAAATCCTTGTTACTCAGCGCCATGAGAACTGGCCATCCGCTTTTTACGAGAACGTCTACTCCGCGCAACAACTCGAGCCCGTGATAGGTGTTCTTGCCGAAATCGTGGGTCGGATCGACCAGGATCGAATCCTTGCGCACCCCGGCCTCGGCGGCGCGCTCGGCCGCGCCCACCACCGCCTCGGTGACCTCGGCCACCACGTCGGCGTAGCGCACCCGGTGCGGCCTGGTGCGCGGGATCGCCCCGCCGGTGTGGCTGCACACGATGCCGACGCCGAGATCGGCGGCCACCCGCACCAGGTCGGGATCGGCGCCGGCCCAGGTGTCGTTGATCAGGTCGGCGCCGGCGGCCACCGCGTCGCGGGCCACCTGCGAGCGCCAGGTGTCGACGCTGATGAGCAGGTCGGGGTAGGCGGCGCGGATAGCGGCGACGAACGGGACGACCCGCCGGGTCTCCTCCTCGGCGTCGACCGTCTCCCCCGGTCCGGCCTTCACGCCGCCGATGTCGACCAGGTCGGCGCCCTCGGCGACCGCGCGGTGCACCGCCGCCATGGCGGCCTCGTCGGTGAAGGTGGCGCCGCGGTCGTAGAACGAGTCGGGGGTGCGGTTCACGATCGCCATCACCAGTGCCCGGTCCGTCGCGACCGGTTTGCCGCACAGGGTGGATCGCGGCGTGGCGGACGGGCTGAACATGCCTCGACTGTACCGACCGCCGTCGCGGCCCCCGGGGCTCAGCCGGGCAGCGGGCCGCCCGGCTCCGGGTGCAGGGCGATGAAGGCAGAGGTCAGGTCGGTGGCGACGGTGAGCCGGGCGCGGGCCCTCGGCGTCACCACCCCCTTGGAGCCGAGCTCGTCGATCCAGTCGAACAGGCCGCGATAGAAGCCGTCGTGGTCGAGCAGCACCACCGGCTTGGCGTGCTCACCGAGATAACCGCCGGTCCAGGTCTCGAAGAACTCCTCCAGCGTGCCGATGCCGCCGGGCAGGGTGAGGAAGGCGTCGGCGCGGTCCTCCATGACCTTCTTGCGCTGACGCATGGTGTCGGTGACGATCAGCTCGTCGGAGTCGGTGTCGGCCACCTCCCGGTGCACCAGGTGCTTCGGGATCACCCCGATCGTCCTCGCCCCGCCCGCCCTGGCCGGGGGGGGGGCCCCGGCCCCGCTTGTGGGGGGGGGGCCGGCGGGGGGGAGGGGGCGGGCGCGGGGGGGGGGGGGGGGGGGGGCGCGGGGCGGGGGGGTGGGGGGGGGGGGGGGGGGGGGGGGGGGGCGGGGGGGTTTCTCCGCGGGGGGGGGGGGGGGGGGGGGGGGGGTTGGGGGGGCTGGCAGGCGG
>NZ_JARWRU010000363.1 GCF_029867845.1 Nocardia farcinica
AGCACCTGCGGCGGCGACCCCTGCGAGGTCGCCGAGCAGATCGTCGACGACGGCTTCCATCTGCAGGGCCACGGCGTCGGCTTCGACCTGTCCGGGGACGGCCGCGACGAATTGCAGTGCGTCTCCCGGGTGACCAAGGGCCGCTATTTCGACGTCGCCGACGGCGCGGAGCTGATCGAGACGACCAAGGCGCTCTCGCGCAGCGCGCTCGAGGTCACCGTGGACGCCCCGAAGTCGGCGATCGGCGGTGGCATGGCCACGCTCAGCGCCACCGTCACCAACATCTCCTCCACGGAAGCGGCCCCGGACATCACGCTGTCGCTGGCGTTCACCGAGAGCCCCGACCTGTTCCCGCGCGTCGTCCCGCCCCGGTTGCGCATCGGCAATCTCGATCCGGGCACGAGCAGCATGACCTACTACTGGGATCTGCCGGTCACCAGTATCGACAGCACACGGACCGCGCGCTGGCGGGTGACCGCCACCTCGGAGAACGGGGCCTTCCACGAGGCGTCCGAACAGATCATGGTGCTCAGGGGTGACGACTTCGACGGCCTGGCACAGGGTTTCCTGCGCACGCTGATGGACGACCCCGACGCCCGTGTGGGCGTCTTCGGCGACTCCTACGCCAGCGGCGAGGGCGCCGGCACCTATCGGCCGGGCACCGACCAGGTCCACGAATGGTGCCACCGTTCCGACAAGACCCATGTCGCGCAACTGTTCGGCGCGGGCAAGACCAGTATCTACGCGTGCTCCGGCGCCGTGCGCGACCATCTGTTCACCCCGTACCCGGGGCGGATGGACAATTGGTCGCAGGTCGAGGAGATGGGCAACGGCCCGACGCTGGACGCGGCCTTCCTCAGCATGGGCGGCAACGACATCGGCTTCGCCGACATCGTCGCGGACTGCCTGCGGAACGAGTGCGGCCTGGAGGACGCCGAGGCCGACGGGACCCCCACCTACGGTTTGCTCCAGGATTCGACGTTGTCGGCGAAGATCAGGTCGCTCACCGCGGCGGACGCGCTGCCGAGCACCTACACCCGGCTGCACGACGCGCTGAACATCCAGCGCTACCTCGACGACCGGGGCGGTCGTGAGGCGCCGCTGTTCGTCCTGGCCTACCCCAAGCCGTTCCCGGAGATCACCGGTATCGGATGTGGCGAGTTCACCGCCCGCGAGGTCACCTTCGCCAACAAGGTGGTCGACGAACTCAACAACGCCATCGCGCGGGCGGTGAACACCGCCGCCGGGGCGGGCAGGAGCATCCACTTCATCCACTCGGTCGAGCACGCCATGCAGCCGTCGAACACGCTGTGCGACGGCGACGCGACGGGCGTCGTCCCGGTCACCCTGCTCTCCGGCGGCTACGAGATGTACGTCAACAAGTTGACGCCCCGGGAGCAGGAGTTCGTCCACCCCAACGAACTCGGGTACCGGCGGATCGCGGGCGCGATCGCGACCTGGTCGACCACCGGCCTCGCCCCGGAGGCGAACGGCCTCGACGGCGGCGCCGCCCGGCCCGCGCCGGAGGTGGTCTCCCGCGTCGATGTGACGAAGTGCGTTCCGTTGCGGTTCGGCGATCCGCTGCCCGCGCCGGTGCACGCGGGCACGTCGCAGAGCACCGCGGTGGGCGCCACGGCGCTCCGGCCGGGATCGTGCGTCATCGGCCGGGTGGAAGAGCTGCGCAGGGGCACCGCGTGGGCGGAGGTGCACAGCACGCCGAGAGTGCTGGCCTACACCCCGGTCGAGCCGGACACCGAACTCGTCATGTACCTGCCGCCGGATCTGGAGCCGGGCAGGCACACGCTCTATGTGCGCAATGTGGCCGAGGACGGTTTGGTGGACATCTACGCCGTCGGCCTCACCGTGGCGAAGCCCCTGCCGTGGTGGTGGCTCCCGCTGGCCGGGACCTCCGGCGTGGCCGTGCTCGCCGGTCTGATCCTGCTGTGGCGGGTCAGGCGTTCGCGCACCAGAGCCGGCCTGGGGGGGGGGGGGGGGGGGGGGGGGGGGGGGGGGGGGGGGGGGGGGGGGGGGGGGGGGGGGGGGGGGG
>NZ_JARWRU010000364.1 GCF_029867845.1 Nocardia farcinica
GGGGGGGGGGGGCGCGTACCCCCCCGCCCCCCCGGGGCTGTGGGGGGCTGGGTTTCACCACCGGGCCCGGGGCGGCGCCCAACCGCGGGGACTCCTCGCCGCCCTCGCCGGACTTGACCTCGAGCACCACGTCGTCGCCGTCGTGCGGGTCGCGCGGAGCGAGCAGATCGGCCAGCGCCTGCTCGAACTCCTCGACCTGGCGTTCCAGCTCGGGCACCTCGGCGGCGAAGGAGGGATCGTCGGCGGCCAGCTCCCTGGCCGCGTTCAGGTCGTCCCTGGCGGACTCCAGTTTGCGGTAGGTGGCCATGACCGGCGCCAGTTCGGCGAATCGCTTGCCGACCCGGCGGGCGGCCGCCGGATCGTTGTGCAGCGCCGGATCGGCCAGCTGGGTCTCCAGTCCCGCGTGCTCGGCCAGGATGTCGTCGATCGCGGACGGCTGCGTCATGTTCGCTTCCTCTTCCTCGGGGGCGGGCTCACCGATGTGCGATTGCCCGGTGACGGCTGGGGAGAAAAAACACCGACGCCCGGGCCTGCGTCGCAGGACCGGGCGTCGGCGAGGAAGCTACTTGGCGTCGTCGGCTTTCTTGCCGGCGCGCTTGCCGTAGCGGGCCTCGAAGCGGGCCACGCGACCGCCGGTGTCGAGGATCTTCTGCTTGCCGGTGTAGAACGGGTGGCACTGCGAGCAGACCTCGACGGTGATCTGTCCGGTCTCCTTGGTGGAGCGAGTCTGGAAGGTGTTGCCGCAACCGCAGACGACGGTGGTGTCGACATAGGGCGGGTGGATTCCGGCCTTCATGGGTGTCCTCTCGATATTGGCCGCCGGGTCGCCCTGATCTGTCGTGCAGATCGGGACGTGAACCGGGACCGACTAGGCGGGATTGTCCGCGCAACGTGGCGGACGCACGGCGATCCAGTATGCCAGAACCGTCGTCACCCTCCCAAAACGCGCCCGGCCTGGGCTTTGTTCCCGGCGTCGCCGTTCGCTACTCGGGCACCGGCGTCTGTTTCGACACGCACGGGTCCACCTCCCCCGAGGCGGCGGACAGGTCGCAGACGGCGCCGAAGAGCCCGAGCAACGGAGCCACTCCCGCACCGAACAGCGCGTACACGATGTCACCCATCCGCAAGCCTGACGAGCCCACGGACAACCCGACGAGGGCGCCGTCGATCGCGGCCGAACCGGTCTTCGGCGAACTGACGACCGGACGGGTTGACATCCTCGCGGCGCCGGAGCCCGCCTCGGCCGAACCGGAGACGCCGGGCTGGTCGGCGATCGGCGGAACGGGCGCCTCGGCCCCGGCAGTGCCCGCGGTGCCGATGGCCGCCGAGATGAGCACCGACGCAACGACTGTACGCAGCATGATGCCCCCCTTCCAAGGTAGTGAAGTAAGTACATTTCACACCTTATGGTCGCCGGTGGCCGCGCGCGGCCGGAAGCGAAAAGACGAGAGGGCCCCGAATTCTCGGGGCCCTCTCGGGTCGTACCGGCGTGACCGGACTACTCGTCCAGCGCCCCCGGCGCGGTCTTGCTGACCTGCATCAAGAACTCGAGGTTGTTCTTGGTCTTCTTCAGACGGTCGATGAGCAGGTCGATCGCCTGATGCGAGTCCAGACCGGAGAGCACACGGCGCAGCTTGTGCAGGACCGCGGCCTCGTCGGGACTGAGCAGCAGCTCGTCCTTGCGGGTGCCGGACGGGTTGACGTCCACCGCCGGGAACACGCGCCGCTCGGCGATCTTGCGGTCGAGCTTGAGCTCGGCGTTGCCGGTGCCCTTGAACTCCTCGAAGATCACCGTGTCACCGGTCGAGCCGGTCTCCACCATGGCGGTGGCGATGATCGTCAGCGAGCCGCCGTTCTCGATGTTGCGCGCCGCGCCGAGGAACCGCTTGGGCGGGTACAGCGCGGTCGAGTCGACACCACCGGAGAGGATGCGGCCGGAAGCGGGCGAGGAGTTGTTGTACGCGCGGCCGAGCCGGGTGATCGAGTCGAGCAGCACCACAACGTCTTTGCCCATCTCGACCAGGCGCTTGGCCCGCTCGATGGCCAGCTCGGCGACCGAGGTGTGGTCGCTCGGCGGACGGTCGAAGGTGGAGGCGATAACCTCGCCCTTCACCGACCGCTGCATGTCGGTGACCTCTTCCGGGCGCTCGTCGACCAGCACCACCATCAGGTAGCACTCGGGGTTGTTGGTCGCGATCGCGTTGGCGATGTCCTGCAGGATCGTGGTCTTACCGGCCTTCGGCGGCGACACGATCAGCGCGCGCTGGCCCTTGCCGATCGGCATGATCAGGTCGATCACGCGGGTGGTCAGCTTGTTGGGCGTGGTCTCGAGCCGCAGCCGCTGGTTCGGGTACAGCGGGGTGAGCTTGCCGAACTCGGGACGCCGCTTGGCCGCCTCGACATCGCCGCCGTTGACGGTGTCCAGCCGCACCAGCGGATCGAACTTCTGCCGCTGGTTGCCCTGCTCCCCGTCGCGCGGGGCGCGCACGGCGCCGGTGATGGCGTCGCCGCGACGCAGGCCGTTCTTGCGGACCAGGTTCATCGACACGTAGACGTCGTTGGGTCCGGCCAGGTAGCCCGAGGTGCGGACGAAGGCGTAGTTGTCCAGCACGTCGAGAATGCCAGCGACCGGCTGCAGGACGTCGTCCTCGCGGATCTCGAGCTCACGGCTCTCGCCGCCGCCGCTCTCGCGGTCGCGACCACGACGACGCTCGCGGAACCGGCGTCCGCGCCTGCCGCGACCGGACTCCTCGTCCTCACCGCCGCGGGCCTCGTTGCGGCCGCCCTGCTGACGCTGCTCGCCCTGCTGCTGACCGCGATCGCCCTGCTGGCCCTGATTACGGTCACCCTGGTTGCGATCGCCCTGGTTGTTGCGATCGCCCTGATTGCGGTCGCGCCTGCGCTCACCGGAGTCGCCCTCGTTCTTCGACTCCTGCGCCTCGGCGTTCTCGCCGCCGGAACGGGACTGGTCACGGCCACGGCGCTGCCGCCCGCGACCACGCTGGCCCTGTTCGCGACCGGCGTCCTCGCCGCCCTCGGCGGGAGCCTGGGGCGCGGGGGCGCCGGGGGGGGCCGGCGCCCGCGGCGGGGCGGGCGGCCGGGGGGGCCGCGCGGGGGGCGGGGCGTCGGCCGCGGCCGGGGGGGGCGCGCCCCCCCC
>NZ_JARWRU010000365.1 GCF_029867845.1 Nocardia farcinica
CGCCCCGGGGGGCCCCTAAAAAACCCCCGCGGTCCTTGGGCACCAAAAACCCCCCCCCCCCGGCCCGGGGTGCCGGGTGCGCCTGGCACCGGCCGGGTGACCGGTGCCGAGCCGCCCGCGATTCGTGCGTCGCCAGGACGGCAGGCAACGGCGCGCGGCGCTGCGTCGCCGCAGGTAGCCCAGCTTTCTCCGCCATCTGCTGTCGATCGGCCTGCGCGCCATGCGCCGGTCCGCGGCGACTGTCGCCGATCACGCCGGCGTGGCCGGACACGCCTGCGGAACAGCCGCCGGCGGGCCGACAAATAATTGCGCTGACCGGAAGTCTCCGGCAGCGCGCACCGGCTCTGCCACAGTTGCCCGACTATGAGCACTGAATTCCGTTCGGCCACCGCACGTGCCGGAAATGTCTCGACCCTCGCCAGTCGCCGGGGCTTCCTCGCGCTGGCCGGGGCGTTCGGCGGCCTGTTGCTGGTCGGATGCGCCGCGGAGGGCAATTCGGCCGCGACCGGGGCGAGCGGCACACCCGTCCGAGGGGGCACGCTGAAATTTGCCTGGCTCGGCGCTCCCGAGTCCATCGACCCCCAGGTGAATTCGAGCTTCGCCGGCGCGAACTTCTCCAACAACATCGTCGATCGGCTGCTGTTCCAGGACCGCGACACCGGCGAGCTCAGCCCGTGGCTGGCCACGACATGGGAGCACAACGACACCCTCACCGAATTCGTGTTCACCCTGCGGGAAGACGTGACCTTCAGTGACGGCACAAAATTCGACGCCCGCTCGGTCAAGGACAATCTCGACCAGTTCTACTACGGCGACCCGGCGCTGAACATCAAACCGAACGGCCGCAGCTACCTCGGGCCCTACACCGAGACCCAGATCCTCGGCGAGCACATGGTGAAGGTGGTGTTCTCCGCCCCGAACGCGAGCTTTCCGCAACTGGCCGCGCACAGCGGCACCGGCAACATCTCCTTCCTCGCCGAGCGCACGCTGCGTTCCTCCGCCGAACAGCGGCTCGACCCGGCCAACGTGATCGGCACCGGCCCGTTCGTCGTCACCGAGCACGTGCCCAAGGAGCGTACGGTCGTGGTCCGCCGCGAAGACTACGGCTGGGCGCCCGCCGCCCTCGGGCACCAGGGCCCCGCCTACCTGGACCGCATCGAATTCCTCTCCGTCCCGGAGGCCAGCGTGCGGGTCGGCGCGTTGCAGTCCGGCGACGTGCCCGCCGCCTTCGACATCCTGCCCACCGACGAGAAGGTGCTCACCGCACAGGGTTTCACCCTCACCTCGCGCACCGTGCCCGGCTTCACCCTGGGCTGGCAGTTCAATCTCGGCCTCGCGCCCACCAACGATATCGCCGTGCGCCGCGCCGTCGTCGCGGCCACGAACCGGCCCGGCTACAAGAAGTCCCTGCTGTCGGAATCGGAGGGCGAGGCGCACTCGGTGCTGACCGACGGTGTCCCCGGATTCGTCGACTACAGCCAGGGCGCGCTGAAGTACGACCCCGAGCTGGCCGCGCGACTGCTCGACGAGGCGGGCTGGCGGGTCGGCCCCGACGGCATCCGGGCCAAGGACGGCGTGCGGCTGCGACTGAAGGGCACCGGCAACATCCTGGTGCCGGACGCGCGCATCGCCTACGAGGCGACCCAGGCGGCGCTGAGGGAACTCGGCATCGAGGTCGAGATGGTCTTCGACTCGCGCAACATCCCGGCCGAGCAGGTGGCCGCGGAATTCCACCTCATCAACATCAATCGCGCCCGCAACGACGTGGCGGTGCTCAACACCCAGCTCAACCCCGATCGGGGCAACGGCGCGCACATCCCCGCCGACCACCCCGACCGCGAGCGGATCGTGCGCACCTTCGCCGCCCTCGACACCGCCATCGGCCCCGCCCAGGCGCCCGCGGCCGAGGCCGTGCAGCACCTCATCCACGAGGAACTCGTGCTCGTCGACCCCCACTTCCAGACCTCGCAGGTCGCGGCGACCAGGGGCGTGGCGAACATCCATCTCGACGCCTCCGGCCGGTTGCTGTTCCTCGGCACCTGGGTGAGCGGGGACTGAGCATGCCCGGCTACGCCCGGACCGGGTACGTGCTGCTGAAGCTCGGCCGCGCCCTGATAGTGGTGTGGGGCGCGTTCACCGCCTCCTTCGTACTGCTCTACGTGCTGCCGGCCAGCCCGATCGAGCTGCTGTTCCCGCCCGACGAACGCGCGGGCATCGATCCTCGGGCCTTCGCGGAGATGGAACGCGCGTACGGCTTCGACAAGCCCGCGTGGCAGCAGTATCTCGATCGGCTGCTGGCCGCCCTGCGCGGCGATTTCGGCGTCTCGGTGACCAGCGGGCAACCGGTCGTCGCCGCGATCGGCGACGCCCTGCCGAGGACGGTGGTGCTCGCCGTGTCCGCGCTGGTGCCGGCGGCGGTGTTCGCGCTGGTCATCGCCTGGGTGGCGACCTATCTCGGGTCGGCGCGACTGCGTGAGGCGGTGGCGAGCCTCCCGCCGCTGCTGGTCTCGTTCCCCAGCTTTCTGCTCGGCCTGATCATCATCAAGATCTTCTCCTTCGAGCTCGGCTGGTTCCCGCCCATCAGCGGCACGGGCATCGACGGGCTCGTGCTGCCCGCCGTCGCGCTGGCCATCCCGGTGGCCGGGCCGATCGCCCAGCTGCTGCTGCGCAACTTCCAGCTCGAGTACGCCGCGCCGTATGTGCTCACCTCCTACGGCAAGGGTCTGCGCAAGGGAGCGGTGCTCAACATCGATGTGCTGCGCAACGCGAGCCTGCCCGCGCTCACCCAGGGCGGCATCGTCGTCGGCGAACTGCTCGCCGGCGCGGTGATCACCGAGACCGTCTTCTCCCGCGCCGGTGTGGGCCGGTTGACCGAGGAGGCGGTGCGCGCCCAGGACATCCCGCTGGTGCAGGGCATCGTCGTCTTCGTCGCCCTGTGCTTCGTGACGGTCAATTTCCTCGTCGATATCTCCTATCCGCTGCTCGATCCGCGGCTGCGCGCCGTCGAGGAAAGGGCGTGACCCGACGTGATCATCCGCCTCGACAAGCCGGTCCCCGCCGTCGCTCCGCCGCCCGCCTCGGCGACCGGCGTCACCGACGACGATACGAGGACGCTCGCGCCGCCGCGGAGCCGCTTCGGCGCGCTGCGCCCGCTCCGCGTCCGGCCCGGCCTGGTTCTCGCCGTCCTCGTCGTGCTCACCGCGCTGGCCTTCTGCCTCGCCCCCGGCGCCTTCACCTGGCACGACCCGTACGCACCCGACACCGAGGCCGTCCTCGTGGGTCCCGGCGCCGAGCACCTCTTCGGCACCGACCGGCTCGGCCGCGACATCTACACCCGCACGGTGTACGGCACCGTGATCACCCTGTCGGCCACGCTGCTCGCGGTGTCCATCGCCTTCTTCCTCGGCACCGCCCTCGGGCTGGTCGCCGGTTTCGTGCGCGGCGCGGTCGATGCGGTGATCATGCGCGTCGTCGACGTCCTGCTGTCGGTGCCCGGTCTGCTGCTGACCATGGTGGTCGTGGCGGCGCTCGGCTACGGGCTGACCAATGTGGCCGTCGCGGTGGGCATCTCGGCGGTCGCCAATTTCGCCCGCGTCATGCGCGCCGAGGTGCTCAAGGTGTCGCGTTCGGACTACGTCGAGGCGGCGGCGGGCATCGGCACGCCCCGGCTCGCCGTCCTGCTGCGGCACGTGCTGCCGAACGCCTCCACCTCGGTCGTCGCGCTCGTCCCGCTCCAGTTCGGCGCCGCCGTCCTCGCCATCGCGGCCCTCGGCTTCCTGGGTTTCGGCGCGCCGCCCCCGCAACCGGAATGGGGCCTGCTCGTCGCGGAAGGACGAGATCTGCTCGCCGTCGCCCCGTGGATCTCGCTGTTCCCCGGCGCGGTCATCCTGGCGGTGGTGCTCGCGGGCAACCGGATCAGCCGCGCCCTGCAGCCCGAAAGGCCCCTCTGATGTCACTGCTCACCTTCACCGATGTCGACATCTGGTACCGGCGTCGCGGCGCACCACCGACGCGCGCGGTCGCGGGGTTGTCGCTGACCGTGGCGCCGGGCGAGCTGGTGACCGTCGTCGGGGAATCCGGTTCGGGCAAGTCGACGGCGATCCGCGCCGCGATCGGCTTGCTCCCGGCCACGGCGACGGTGCGTGGACAGCTCCGGCTGGCGGGAACGAATGTGGCAGGCTGGTCGCACAACCGGTTCGCGCGCTTGCGCGGCTCCTACGCCGGTTACGTGCCACAGGACCCCGGCGTCTCCCTCAATCCGGTGAAGACCGTTGGCAGGCAACTGGAGGACGCGTTGCGCACCCGATTGCGCAGGCATCGGCTGCTGCCCTTCGGCGACGGCGCCCACCCGCGGCACATCAGGGCCGAGGCGCTGCGATTCCTGCGACTCGCCGGCCTGCCCGCGCCGGAGGACACCCACGCGAAGTACCCGCACGAGTTGTCCGGCGGCATGCGGCAGCGGGTGCTCATCGCCATCGCGCTCTCGGGCGAGCCGAGCCTGCTGCTGGCCGACGAGCCGACCAGCGCCCTCGACGTCACCGTGCAACGGCAGATCCTCGACCACCTCGACCTGCTCCGCGCCGAGCTCGGCATCGGAATCCTGCTCGTCACCCACGATCTCGGCGTCGCGCTGGAACGAGCCGACCGCGTCGTGGTCATGCGGCAGGGCACGGTGGTGGAGACCGGGACGCCCGAACAGATCCGGCGCGGCGCCGCCCACGCGTACACCCGGCGCCTGCTCGCCGCCGCGCCGGGTCTGCGATCCGGGAGGCTGCGGCCACGACCCGAGGCGCTCGCGCGCGCTCGACAGGCAGCGGAACGGCGGCAGGCCCGGCCCGCCGGGAACGCCATCGAGGTCACCGATCTCAGCCGCACGTTCATCACCCGTGGTGGCGGCGCCGCACGGGCCGTGACCGCCGTCGGGAAGGTCTCCTTCACCGTCGCCGCGGGCACCACGCACGCCCTGGTCGGCGAATCGGGCGCGGGCAAATCGACCTTGGCCCGCATCGTGGCCGGCCTCGAGGTCGCCGACAGCGGGCAGCTCTCCCTGCTCGGCCGCGCCGCGCCGGTCGACCGGCGCCGCGCGAGCGCGAATCTGCAATTCGTCTACCAGAACCCCTACTCCTCGCTCGACCCGCGCCACCGCGTGGCCGAGCTGGTGACCGAGCCGATCCGGGTGCACCGCAAGGACATCGGCCGCGCCGAACGGCGCGCCGCAGCCGCCCGGCTGCTCGACGACGTGCGCCTGCCCCGCGGCTACGCCACCCGCAGGGCCGCCGAACTGTCCGGCGGCCAGGCCCAGCGGGTGGCGATCGCCAGGGCGCTGGCGCTCAACCCGGACATCGTCGTCTTCGACGAGGCGGTCTCGGCGCTCGACGTGTCGGTGCAGGCCGAGATCCTGGGACTGCTCACCGATCTGCAGGCCGAGCACGCGCTGACCTACCTGTTCGTCACCCACGACCTCGGCGTGGTCGGGGTGTTCGCCGACACCGTCACCGTGCTGCGCGCAGGAGCCGTCGTCGAGTCCGGCGCCGTCGCCGACGTGCTCGGCGACCCGCGCCAGGAGTACACCCGCGGGCTGGTCGACGCGATCCCCGGCACCCGGCTCGCGCGCTGACCCCGCCCGTCCCCGAACACGTCGGAACCACCAGTGGAGGACCCATGACTTTGCAACGCGCCGATCGCCGTCCCCCCCCCCTCGACTCGGCGGAACACGACGCGGTGATCGCGGAGAACGCCGAGGACGCGCCCCCCCCGCCCGCGGCGGGGCGCGGCCCCCCGGAGCGGGGCCTGGGGCAG
>NZ_JARWRU010000366.1 GCF_029867845.1 Nocardia farcinica
CCCTTGCGAATTACTCTTCCGGTGCATCGGGGAAAGCCTGCTGGGTGTAACCACCCCGCAGCGTTCCCTCGAGATAGGCGGTCTTGCACGCGCGGCGCGCGATCTTGCCGCTGGAGGTGCGCGGGATGGAACCCGCGGGCACCAGCAGCACGTCGCGCACCGTGACGCCGTGGCGCTGGGAGATCGCCGCGCGCACCGCGTCGGCGATCGGGCCGGGGACGGCCTTGCCCGCGCCGGGGCCGCGCTCGGCCACGATCACCAGCTGCTCGGAGGCGTCGTCGGCGTCGAACTTCAGACCCGAGTGGCTGTCGGCCTCGAAGACCTCGGCGGGCAGCTGGTTGGCGGGCACCGAGAACGCGGCGACGAAGCCGGGGCGCAGCGCGTTGCTGGCCTCCTGCGCCGAGTACTCGAGATCCTGCGGGTAGTGGTTGCGCCCGTCGACGATCACCAGGTCCTTGACGCGGCCGGTGATGTAGAGCTCGCCGTCGAAGTACACGCCGTAGTCGCCGGTGCGCATCCAGTTCGCCTCCGGCTCGGTGCCCTCGGCGTGGCTGCCCTCGGGCTGGCGCTCGGCGACCCGGTTGCGGAAGGTCTTCTGGGTCTCCTCGGGACGGCCCCAGTACCCGATGCCCATGTTGTTGCCGTGCAGCCAGATCTCGCCGACCCGGCCGTCGGGCAGCTCGCGGCCGCCCTCGGGGTCGTCGACCGACTCCGGGTCCACGATCACGGCCCACTGCGACAGCGCGACGTAGCCGCAGGAGACCTGCGCGATGGCGTTCTCCGCGCCGGGATCGACCTTCACCATGCGACCGGCGTTGAGCTCGCCGCGGTCGACATAGGTCACCTTGGCCTCGTCCTCGGCCTTGGTGGCCGAGACGAACAGGGTGGCCTCGGCCATGCCGTAGCAGGGCTTGATGGCGGTCTTCGGCAGGCCGTACGGGGCGAACGCCTCGTTGAACTTGCGCATCGAGGACGTCGTGACCGGCTCGCTGCCGTTGATCAGGCCGAGCACGTTCGACAGATCGAGCGACTCGCCGTTGCGGGGCAGGCCGCGCGCGGCGGCGTGCTCGAAGGCGAAGTTCGGCGCGGCCGCGAAGGTGCCTGCGCCGTCGGAGACCGCGGCCAGCTCCTTGATCCAGCGGTACGGACGGCGCACGAACGCGCTGGGCGACATGATGGTGATGTACTTGCCGCCGACCGCGGGCAGGATGACCGTCAGCAGGCCCATGTCGTGGAACAGCGGCAGCCAGGTGACGCCGCGGGAATTCCAGTCCAGGTTCAGCGCGTCGACCATCTGCAGCAGGTTGGTGGCGACCGCCCGGTGCGTGATCTCCACGCCGGCGGGCACCCGGGTCGAGCCCGAGGTGTACTGCAGGTAGGCGATGTCGTCGGCGGTGATGTCAGGGCGGACCCAGCTCTCGCCGACACTGTCGGGAATGGCGTCGACAGCGATGATGCGCGGGCGCTGAGCGGCGGGCAGCGAGCGGAAGAACTGGCGCACGCCTGCGGCGGAGGAGCTGGCCGTGAGGATGGCCGAGGGCTCGCAGTCCCCGAGCACGGCGTGCAGACGGTCGGTGTGACCTGGCTCGTCGGGGTCGAACAGCGGCACGGAGATCGCACCGGCGTAGATCGCGGCGAAGAAGGAAACCACGTAGTCCAGGCCCTGTGGGGCGAGGATGGCGACCCGGTCACCCCGTTTGGTCACCTGCTGGAGTCGGGCGGCCACCGCGCGCAGCCGGACACCGAACTGTTGCCAGGTCAGCTCGTGCACCTCGCCATCGCGTTCTCGCGAATAGTCGATATACCGGTACGCAAGCGTGTTGGCGTCGTTTCGGGTGTGCTTCTCGACGTGATCAACCAGGGTCTGACCCTCGGGAATTCGGATGTTCCCGGTTTCGTCCAGGTAGTCGTCGAAAGTCTCTTCCATTCCTTCTTCTCCTCCGAGGCACACGCAGCATGACGGCGACACCGCCGTCGTATCTGTGGGGCCTCGACTCGCTTTCGCCCGCGGGTGCTCTACATCGCAGAGTCAACCTGCAGATTTCGTGCGGTCTGCGCGGTGACCGCCTTATCGGCTAGATGTCCTCAAACCAGGGTCATGTTACAGAGAAGACCCGCTCACTCATCCCTCAGCAGGGGGATGACGGGAGCAAAGGCGTCCATCTGGGTGGGATAGATGCCCACATAGGACATCGACGTGAGCTTGCGCACCCGCTTGATCTGTTCGGCGATCTCCTCGAACGTGCCGATCGCCACGTAGGGCGAGTCGAGCAGTTCCTCGACGGTGAGCTGCACGTCCACCTCGAGGTCGGGGGCCAGGCCACGATCGAGCGCGGACAGCGCCATCTCGGCGGTCTTCTCCCTGTCGTCGGTGATCACCACGGCGGTGATCGCCCAGTTCAACTCGATGTCGGCGAAGCGCTCGCCCGCGGCCTCGCGGACCAGGTTCACCTTCTCGATGGTCTTCTCCAGGGTGATCCCGGACAGCAGTCCCTTGCCCTCCTTGGTGGTCATCGGCACGACCGACACGATGTCGGCGTGCTTGGCCGCCAGGCGCAGCATCTTCGGGCCGCCACCGCCGGTGCACAGCGGCGGCCGGGGGCCTTGACGCGGTCTCGGCGTCCCCTTGACCCCGTCGACCTGGTAGTACTTGCCCTGGAAGGTGCACTCCTGGCCGCGCAGCAGCACGTCGAGGATGGTCAGGGTCTCGTCGAGCTTGGCCAGGCGGACACCCGGGCTCTCGTAGGGCAGGCCCGCGGCGCGGAACTCGTCCTGCTTCCAGCCCGCGCCGACGCCCACCTCGAGACGGCCCTTGGAGAGCACGTCGATGGTGGCCAGGTCCTTGGCCAGCACCACGGGGTGGCGGAAACCGTTGGCCAGCACCGAGGTGCCGAGCCGGATCTTGCTGGTGGCCTGGGTGAGCGCGCCGAGCGCGGCGATCGGGCCGATCTGGTCGCCGAGGTGGTCGGGCACGACGAAGGTGTCGTAGCCGTACTCCTCGGCCTGCTGGGCCAGTTGGACGAACTTGCGAGCGCCGCCCTCCTGCTTGTTACCTTCGCCTGCTGCCGCGAAACGGAACGGGCGCAGCGGCGTGCCCAAGGCGGTCAGCTCACCGGCCGGTGCGGCGGCTTGTGTCATGGATACATGCTCCTGGCTGTGCGGAAATGCGGCACGACGACCTTCCCCGGAATCCGGGTCCGGTCGTGAATCACCAGCGCACTTTACAGCGTTCCGGCGATATGTCGTGTGGTTGTCACCGCAGCGGTTGCCCTGGCACACAACAGGGGTGACCGGTGTTGTGTGAGCTCATGCTTGTGGCCGGGAATACGGCCGCCGAGAACACGCTCGTGCACCGCGACCGGGGGTCACGAATGCGGTGGATGAGGCGCGCCGTCGATCAGCTCGCTCGCCCAGCCCACGGTCCACTGGGTGGCGGTCGTGCCGTTGTCGTCGACGACATGGGTGTTGTACAGCGCGTGCACCGGGTTGCCCGCGGCCCGCACCAGGGAGAGCACGCTGGGAACCCAGTTGACCGGGTTCAGCGCCTGCCGGGGCGAGTCGCAGATCATGTCGCCGGGCGCGCAGATGCTGTAGGTGCGCCCGGCCAGCTCGCCGAAGCCCGAGCGGGCGCCGGTCATGGTGATGCCGGGCACCTTCAAGCCGTTCAACGCGACCTCCGCGCCCTCGCCGGGCGCGGACGGGCCGACCTCGATGGCCTGGCCCGGCCCGGACACCCCGGTGCGCCTGCCGTCGGCCAGCAGCGCCACGCCGAGCACCCGCTCGGCGGGGACCGGGCCCTCGCCCGCGCCGATGCGCTCGGCCACGTCGCCCGCGATCACCGCGCCCTGGGAGAAGCCCGCGATCACGTAGCTGGTCAGCGGGCATTCCCGCGAACGTTCGGCCAGCACGTCGATGGTGCGCTGGGTGCCCTCGGAGCGGCTGTTGTTGTAGGACTGCTGGCCGTCCGGCGGGATCGCCACCGGATTGGAGAACTGGGCCACGTACGGCACGGTGTAGACGTCGAGGCGCTCGGCCGGGAAACGCTCACGCAGCGGCCCGGTCACGTTGAGCATCAGCGAGGCCGGATTGGCGCTCGGCGTGCGCGGGTCGTCGGTGCTGGCGGACTCCCAGGTGCCCGGCACCGAGATCAGCTGCACGTCAGGACAACTGGCGGGCTGGCTGGTCGGCGGCCCCGGCGGCTGCGGCCCTGGGCCCGGCACCTTCAGCCTGCCCGCGAGCAGGAACCACAGCAGCACGACCACCGCGATCAGCAGCGCGGCGATCAGCAGCGGCAGCAGACAGCCCACCCGCCGGAACCGGCGGGCGGACGACGACCCGCGACGCGCGCTCACTGGCAGTAGGTCTGCTTGGCCGTGTCGATGTAGATGCGGCCCGCTTCCTCGACCGACATCTTCGACGGGTCGAAGGAGGCGTCCGAGCCCGCCATCGCGTTGACGAAGGTGGTCAGGTCACTCTCCGGCGCGCCCGCGGCGACGCCCTGGCAGACGTAGGTGGCGACGCTGAGCGCGATGTCCGGGCTGGAGGGCTTGACGCCCTTCTCCTCCAGCGCGGCCAGGAACTGCTTGTCCTTGTCGCTGAGGCCGGAGGTGTCGGCCTCGGGAAGCTCCTCGGCGGGCACCGGCTGCGGACGCTCGGGCGCGACCGTCTCGGACTGTTCGGCCTGCTCCTGCTCCTGCTCCGGCTCCTGAGCCTGCGGCGCGCCGCTGTCCTGCTCACCCTCGGTGGTGGGGGCGGCCGCCGAGGTCGCCGTGGTGGTGCTCAACGTGGGCGTGCTCGACGCGGTCGATTCGTCGTCGCCGCAGGCGGCGAGCAGACCGGTGGCCGCGATCGCCACGGCGACGCCGAAAACCTTTCCACGAATCCGGTGCATGTATGTCTGTCCTCGATCTGTGCGCAAGGGGGTTCGGTCGGCCCCCAGGGTAACGGCATCTGCCGGACCCGGTCAGACGGAGTGAATCTCCGCCTTGCCGTCGCGCACCGTGACGAACCCGCCCTGGAAGTTCTGCTGCACTCCCCCGGAGACCGGGAATTCGTCGCTGATCGGGAAGCCGAGCCTGCCGTTCTCGAAGCCCTCGGCCTGCCAGGCGTCCATGATGGGACCGTTGCGCACCGCCCACGCGCCCGACAGCGGGCTCCAGTAGACGTTGCCGCCCTCGAAGCGGCTGAACCGGCCGAGATCCTTCAGCGGCGCCTCCTCGGCGAGCGGGAAGCCGAGCCAGCTGCTCTCGTAACCCATCTGCGCGTACTTGCCCAGGATCAGGCCCTGCACCCGGTACACCCCGGTGGCCGGGCTGTAGTAGAACGGCCCGCCCTCGAAGGCCTGCACCGCGCCGAGCTTGTTGGGCGTCTGCACCTCGGGGCCGATCGGGTAGCCGGCCGGGCCGCGCTCCCAGCCCTGCCTGCCCCATTCGGCCAGGATCGCCCCGCGCACCACCTGGGCGCCGGTCTGCGGGGTCCAGTACAGCGCGCCGTGCTGGAAGGACTGCACCCGGCCGCGCCCGTCGCCGAGATCCCGCTCGCCGCCGGTCGGCAGCCCGAGCACGCCGTCGGGACCGCCCGCGGCCTGGTACCCGCCGCCGATCATGCCGCCGACCGGGTGGGTGCCGCTCTCCGGCGAGGAGAACACCCGCCCACCGCGGAAGTCCTGGGCGACACCGCCTTTCACCCGATATTCGCCGGTCAGGCATTCGCCGAGCCAGCCGTTGGCCGCCACCACCGGTGCGATGGCGCCGCCGGGCGAGCACGCGGGCCGGTCCTGTTCCACCCCGAGCGCGGCGGCGGCCTGCGGCCAGGACTGGCGCATCTCGAAGTCCCAGTACGGCCAGCTGTGCGTGCCGGAGGGCCGGTAGTTCACCGTGGCGGGGATGTTCAGCTCGCCCAGCTTGGTGACGAAGTTCTGGGAGGTCAGCCTGGACAGGATCTCCAGGCCGGTGCCCGCGTAGTTGGTGCTCACGCCGGGGATGCCGGAGGCCTGGTCGAACGGTCCGGTGGTGCCGCTGCCGCTGGAGATGTAGAGGCTTGTCCCGCGCAGCTCCTCGGCCAGCAGATAGGGATCGTGTGCGGCCCAGGCGGGATTGGTGGGCGGGCCCCACATGGCGTCGGCGTCGAAGCCGCCCGCGTCGCGCATGGCGAACTCGATGGCTTGCGGCATGCCGAGGGTGGTCGTGGTCAGGAAACCGGAGTAGGAGGCGGCATAGCGGGCGAAGCCGGGGTTGCGCCCGGCCAGGAACATCGCCGCGGTGCCGCCCATGGAGAGCCCGGCCAGCCCGCGCGCGTCGGTGGCGCGCCACTGGCTCTCCAGCAGCGGCGGGAGTTCCTCGGTGAGAAAGGTCTCCCACTTGTAGGTGCGACCGTTGTCGGGGCGCAGCCAGTCGGCGTAGAAGCTGGACTGACCACCGATGGGCAGCACGACGGTCACGTTCTTGTCGGCGAAGAACTCCACCGCGCCCGCGTCCTTGGTCCAGCCGCTCTCGTCGTCGGCGGCGCGCAGTCCGTCGAGCAGGTACAGAACCGGAAACCTGGTGTCGGGCCTGGCATTCCAGTCGCGGGCCAGCAGCAGTTGCACCTGTACGGGAGCGCCCATCGAGGGCGAGGTGACCCACAGCGAGACACGCCGATCACTCAGCCAGACCGCCTGCTGGACAGTTGCTGCGGAGGCCGCTGCCGCGGGCTGAGCGGCCGCGATCGGCGCCGTCGGAGCCACTGTGACCGCCGCGGGCAGCACGAACATCGCGGCGACCAGGGCAAATCCACCGAAGCGCGAACTGGCGCCGCGACCGCGGCGCCGATTCGGCTTACTCCAAGCAAATCCGACCACCCGCTGTTTGTACCCCGGTCGGAGCGCGATTCCGGGTAAGGCGCGCCGCGTGTGCCCGAGCGGTGACCGGAACGAAGCGGCCTTGACAGACCGTCGAATCGTGATGCCGGTCACAGCAATCGGCGGCGCGGGCCGAACCCCAGGGCCGGGGAACGACGGAGGCCGGGGGGGGGGGGGGGGGGGGGGGGGGGGGGCGGGGGGGGGGCGGGGCGCGGGGGGGGGGGGGGCGGGGGGGGGGCGGGGCGCCCCCCCCCCCCCGCCCGCCGCCGCCCCCCGCGCACCGCGCGGGGGGGGGGGGGGGGGGGGG
>NZ_JARWRU010000367.1 GCF_029867845.1 Nocardia farcinica
CGCCCGGGCCCGGGCGCGCCGCCGCGCCGCCCGCCCTCCCCCCGGCCCTCGGGCGCGCCTCCCCGGCGCCCCCCCCCCCCCCCCCCCCGGCGCCGCGCCGAGCTGGTCGGCGGCGGTCACGGTGATCGCCAGGGCGTACCAGCGGGTGCGGCGATCTGCCGAGAGCTCGCCGCGCACCGTCGATTCCGCGGCCAGGGTGGCCGTGCGGCGGGTCAGGTCGGCGCCGGGCAGCGGTGCGCCGACGGGAGCCCAGCGCAGCAGGCCGTCGGCGGGTTCGAGGGCACGGTCACGGCCGCGGGCGTCCACCGCCCTGCCGTCCACCGCGATGGTCCATTCGCCGGGTTCGCCCGCCGGGCCGAGCAGGTCGTCGGCCAGCACCGGGCCGAGGAAGGCGACGTCGACCAGCCCACGGCCGAATTCCTCGGCGACCAGGGCCACCTCGACGCCGGACGCGCCGTCCGAGCGCAGCGAACGCCAGCCCGCGGTGTCCACGGCCTTGCCCAGGCGGGCGACGCGCTGCTCGTCGTCGAGATCGGCCACCGAACCGGGGCCGAGTTCGTCGGCCAATCGGGCGGCGGCGTCGCGTAGTTGGCGCTGTTCAGCGGTCAGTCGGACGTCCATGACGCTCCTCGAGCACTCGGCGCAGCACCTTGCCCGACGGCAGGCGCGGGATCTCCGGGACGAACACCACCCGGCGCGGCTTCTTGTAGGTGGCGAGCGTGCCGCCGACCAGGTCGGTCAGCTCCGCCTCGGTGACCGGCCCGCACGCACGCACGGCGGCGACCACGGCCTCGCCGTCCGCCGGGTCGGGCACCCCGAAGACGGCGCAATCGGCCACCTGCGGGTGCCCGTGCAGCACGGCCTCGATCTCGGCGGGCGCGACCTGGAAGCCGCGGACCTTGATCATCTCCTTGGCACGGTCGGTGAGCCCGATCCAGCCGTCGGCGTCGACCCAGCCGACGTCGCCGGTCCGGTACCAGCCGTCGACGAAGGCGTCCGCCGTCGCCTGTTCGGGCAGGTAGCCGGCCATCACCGAGTCGGCGCGGCAGTGGATCTCGCCGATCTCCCCGGCCCCGAGCACGTGCCCGGAATCCAGATCGACCACCCGTATCTCGACGCCCGGCGCGGCCTTGCCGACGCTGTCCAGCCGTGCTCCGTCGAGCGGATTGCACGCGATGACCGGCAACTCGCTGGCGCCGTAGGCGGGCAACCAGGTGACGCCCGTCCGGCGGGTGACGGTCTCGGCGACGCCCGCCGTGACCGGGGTGGCGCCCCACATGATGTAGCGCAGCGAACTCAGGTCGAAGGTCTCTAACTTCGGATGCGAAGCGATGGCCAGCGCGATCGGGGCCACGGCCATCTCGATGGTGATCCGGTCGTCCTGGATGCAGCCGAGCATGGTGTCCAGGTCGAAGCGGCGGTGCAGGCGCATCCACGCCCCGGCGTCGAGGGCGGTGACGATGTTGAGCAGGCCGAGGATGTGCGAGGGCGGGGTGGCGACCTGGATGCGGTCGGCGGCGGTCAGGCCGAGCACCTCACGCCACTGGCGCACCGCGAGGCCGAGCGAGCGGTGTGTGTGCCGGACCGCCTTCGGCATCCCGGTGGTGCCGGAACTGAACACCGCGACCGCCTCCGCGCGCGGATCGTGGTGCACCTCGGTGGCTTCCGCCGGCGCGATCGGGTCGTCGAGATGGCGGACCGGTAGCAGCTCGGCCAGCACCGGCTGGTCGCCGATGCCGTGGGCCGGGCCGGTCACCGTCAGCGCGTGCTCGACCTCGGCGGTCTTCCAGGCGGGACTGATCAGCACGACGGCCGCGCCGAGCCGCCAGACGGCCAGTACGGCGACGACGAACTCCGGCCGGTTGGACGACATCAGCGCCACCCGGTCCCCCGCTCGCACACCGCGCGCGGCCAGCTCGGCCGCCAGTCCCGCCGCCAGCGTGTCGAGCCGGTCTCTGGTGTAGGACCGCTCCTCGAAGACGAGGGCGATGGATGCACTCCCAGCAGACATTTGAGATGATCCTGTCTCGTGGGTGAGAATGTAATTCTCATATTACTAGAATATGCATACCAAAGGAGTCGGTCGATGGCGAGTCCCTCGATGCAGCAGCGCTTCCAGAAGGCAACCGTGACCCGGATCGTGAAGGAGAGCGTGGACGCGCGGACCTTCGTGCTGCGCCCGCACGACCAGCCGATCGCCTACCGCGCGGGCCAGTTCTGCACCTTCCGCGTCGTCGTCGGCGGGCAGCCGCGCTACCGCTCGTATTCCATGTCGAGCGCGCCGGAAACCGACACCGAACTGATGACCACCGTCAAACGAGTGCCAGGCGGCACGGTCTCGAACTGGCTGCACGACAACATCGCCGAGGGCGACGAGGTGGAGTTGAGCCCCGCGACCGGCCGCTTCTGCCTTCGCGAGAGCCGCGCGCCACTGCTCGGGTTCAGCGGCGGCAGCGGCATCACCCCGATCCTCTCGCTGACCAAGTCCGCCCTGGCCACCACCGACCGTCGCGTGCGCCTGCTGTGCGCCGACCGCGACGCCGAGTCGGTCCTGTTCGCCGAGGCTCTGACCGTCCTGGCCGCGCGGTACCCCGGCCGCCTCGAGGTCCGCCGTCACCTGGACAGCGCGAGCGGCTTCCTCGACGCCGCCGCCGTCCGCGCCTTCGTCGGGCCCGACGGTCACGGCGAGTCCTACATCTGCGGACCCGACCCCTTCATGGAGCTGGTGGAGAGAGCACTACCCGGGCCGGGACCGTGCTACAGCGAGCGCTTCGACGTCCCCGCCACACCGGTTGTCACGCAGCCGGATTCCCCCCGCACCGAGACCGCGGCGCCACGGCTCGACGGCGGCACGGTGACCATCCTGCTCAACCGCAAGAAGAAGACGGTCCCCCGCCGGGGCGGCGAAACCCTGCTGGAGAGCGCCCGCCGCGCCGGGCTGGTCCCCCCGTTCTCCTGCGAGGCGGGCAACTGCGCCACCTGCATCGCCAGAGTGACCGAGGGACACGCCACCCTCCGCGCCAACGAGGCACTCACCGACGACGAACTCGACGAGGGCTACGTACTGACCTGCCAGGCCGTCCCAGACACCGCCGACATCACCGTCGACTACGAGTGATTCCCGCACGCGCCGCGCAGGTCCGGTCCAGGACCTGCCGGAGCGGCCGCGGCGGGTCTACCGTGGAGACAT
>NZ_JARWRU010000368.1 GCF_029867845.1 Nocardia farcinica
TTCGACGGTCAGCTATACGGCTAACCTATTATCGGCCACCGAGGCGTCGTGACGAGCATGGGATTCGCCTCGGCCGGTCGAATCGTCTCCGGCGGAGCCGACGGCACGCTCCGGGTCTGGGATGCGGGAACCCAGCGGCAGGTCGGCGCACCCATGACCGGCCATCAGGGGGCGGTGTTGAGCACGGCCGTCACTCCCGACGGCCGTCGCGTGGTCTCCGGTGGAGAGGACGGCACGGTGCGGATCTGGGATGCCGGAACGCAGCGGCAGGTCGGCGCCTCGATGGCGGGACACGAGGGCTACGTGCTGAGTGTGGCGATCTCCCCCGACGGCGGCCGTGTGGTCTCCGGTGGGCAGGACAACACGGTGCGGATCTGGGATGCCGGCAGCGGACGTCAGATCGGTGACCCCATCAGCGGACATGCCGGTCAGGCGAGGAACGTGGCGTTCACCCCGGACGGCAGGCGTCTGGTGACCACCGATCTCGAGGGGACGATCCGGTTCTGGGACATCGAAACGCGCGAGCGGGTCGGCGCCATCGCCTCCGGGCACGGATTGGTGACCGGCCTGGCCGTCGATCACGATGGCCGGCGCGTCGCCACTGCCGGATACGATCGCACCGTGCGGTTGTGGGACGTCGAATCCGGTCGTCCCCTCGGTCCGCCCATCACCGGTCACACCGCCGTGATCACGAGCATCGCGTTCAGTGCCGACGGGCGCTACCTCGTCTCCGCCGGAATGGACGACAGCATCATGCTCTGGCCGACCACACCGGAGGAGTGGGAAGCCGCGCTGTGCGGCAAACTCACCGTCGACATCGGTCACCGCCAGTGGCGTGAGTGGATCTCCCCGGACATTCCCTACGAAGAAGTCTGCACCGGGCTTCCGGTGCCGCCCGACGCCGCCACCGGCGAATGACCGGTTACCAGCGCCACACCAGGAGGTGCCCGGTGTCCCGCAGCGATGAACGATCCCACCTGAACGACCGCCTCTGGAGCGACGCGGCCCGCACACCCGGCTCCGACCCCCGCACCACCCCCTACGAGACGGCCGTCCTCGAGCAGTACCGGCTCTGCGTGGAGATGGCCGACCGGGTGAGCGCCCGTCGCGGCCTGATGAACTCCTTCTTCCTCAGCCTGAACACCGGGATCTTCGTCCTGATCACCACTTTCGGCGAGCAACCGCCGTCCGGCGCCGAGGCGTGGTGGATGGTGATCCCGCTCGCCGCCGTGCTGTGCCAGTGTTTCGCCTGGTTCTATCTGGTGCGCAGCTACCGGCTGCTCAACAGCGCCAAGTACCGGGTGATCGGCGCGCTGGAGGAACGCCTGCCCGCCTCGCCGTTCTGGCGCGCCGAGTGGTGGGCGCTCGGAGAAGGGCGCGACCGGTCCCGCTACTGGCCGCTGTCCCATATCGAGCAGTGGATTCCGATCCTGTTCGCCACGGCCTATCTCGCGGGTTTCGTCACCATCCTGCTCGCATGACGGCTCCGCCGCTCAGCCGATCGGCAGGCCGCTGAGGATCGGGACGAAACCCCAGTTCATGAGGCGTTCGGCGTCGGCGGTGGCGGCGTCCATGTCCCAGGGGGAGCTGTTGAGCACCACACCGATCAGGCGCTGGCCGCCCCGGCTGGCCTCGAACAGCAGGCAGGTGCCCGCGGCGTCGGTGTTGCCGGTCTTGATGCCCGCGATGCCGGGATAGCGGCCGAGCAGGTCATTGGTGTTCTCCCAGGTGAAGGCCTTGTGGGTGGGCCCGGCGGGTTCGTGGTGGACCGGGATGGCGACGATCTGCCGGAACAGCGGGATGGACATGGCGTGGCGGGCGAGGCGGACCAGGTCGGCGGCGGTGGACCAGGTGGCGTAGTCGTCCGGGATGGGCAGGCCGCTGGGGTCGGCGAAATGGGTGTCGGCCATGCCGAGCCGCCGCGCGGTGTCGTTCATCTTCGCCAGGAAACCCTGCTGGCCTGGGCCGTACGCCTCGGCGAGCGCGTAGGCGGCTTCGCAGCCCGAGGGCAACATCATGGCGTAGAGGAGCTGGCGGCCGGTGAGCACCTCCCCGGAGCTCAGGTTCGCGGTGCTGCCGCCCTCGGAGGCGGCGTAGTCCAGGGCGGCGCGGGTGACGGTGACCGGCCGGTCGAGGTCGCCGGATTCCAGGACGACGACGGCCGTCATGACCTTGGTGATGCTGGCGATCGGCACCCGGGCGGTCGGCTGCCGCGACCACAGCAGCAGGCCGGTGTTGGCCTCGGCCAACGCCGCGGACGCCGCCCGCACGCCGTCGGGCTGCATGGCGAACGGGAAGGGAAGCTGTCCCTGCGAGCTGCCCGGCGCCGGGGCCGCGGTCGCGGTGGGCGCGGGGGCAGCGCCGGGAGTGAGGAGGGGAGCGAAGACCACGAGCATTCCGGCGAGCGCCGCCGGCACCACACGGGGAAGGATTCGCATCGGCCTATTCTGTCGCCCGCACCGCCCGGATCGCGGCATTGAACGGCCGAGGCTTCAGACTGGTCGGTTATGGACCTGCCCGAGCTTCCAGACCTGCCGATCCGCGGCGTCCTCGATCGTGTGGTGACCACGCTGGCCGAGCGCGGAACCGCCGTGCTCGTCGCACCTCCAGGCACCGGCAAGACCACCCTGGTGCCGCTCGCCCTGGCCGCGCGCGGCCGTGGGCGTGTGGTGGTGGCGGAGCCGCGGCGGCTGGCGGCGCGGGCGGCGGCCGGTCGGATGGCGGCGCTGCTGGGGGAACAGGTCGGCGAGTCGGTCGGCTACTCGGTGCGCGGGGACCGCCGCGTCGGACCCCGCACCCGCATCGAGGTGGTGACCTCCGGCCTGTTGGTGCGCCGATTGCAGGACGACCCCGAGCTGTCCGGTGTCGATGTGGTGCTGCTCGACGAATGCCACGAACGGCATCTGGACGCCGACCTGCTGCTCGCTCTGCTGCTGGACGCCAGGGCAGGCCTGCGGCCGGACCTGCGCGTGCTCGCCACCTCGGCGACGGTTGCCGCCGAACGCCTTTCGGCGATCCTGGGTGGGGAGGAACCGGCCCCGGTGCTCGAGGCCCATGGCCGGACCCACCCCGTCACCACCCGCTACGTGCCGCCCCTGCCGAGGGAACGCGCCGAGGCGCACGTCGCGCGCACCGTCCGGCTCGCGCTGGCCGAGTCCGAGGGCGACGTGCTGGTCTTCCTGCCCGGCGCGGCCGAGATCCGCCGGGTCACCGCCATGCTGGCCGACCTGCCCGACGTCGACGTCCTCGCCCTGCACGGACGGCTGTCCGCGGCGAACCAGGACCGTGCCCTTCGTCCCGGCGCGCGACGGCGGGTGGTGCTGTCCACGGCGGTCGCCGAGTCCAGCCTGACCGTGCCGGGTGTGCGGGCGGTGGTCGACTCCGGGCTGGCCAGGGTGCCGAGGATCGACCGGGCCAGGGGATTGTCGGGGCTCGCGACCGTGCGGGTCTCGGCGGCGGTGGCCGATCAGCGGGCCGGTCGCGCGGGCCGGGAGGCGCCGGGCCGGGTGTGGCGCTGCTGGCCGGAACACGAGCACTCGACCCTGCCCGCCTACCCGGAACCGGAGATCCGCACCGCCGACCTGACCCGGCTTGCCCTCGAACTCGCCTGCTGGGGCACCACCGACGGCCGGGGCCTGAGCTGGTGGGACGCCCCGCCGCCGGGCGGGCTCGGCGCCGGAGTCGAGGTGCTGCGCGCTCTCGGCGCGGTCGACGCCGACGGGACCGTGACCGATCGGGGACGCCACATCGCCCGCATCGGCCTGCACCCGCGGCTGGCCCGCGCCCTGCTCGACGGCGCCGAAGTGGTGGGCGCGCGGACAGCCGCGGAGGTGGTGACCGTCCTCGACGACGACAGCCACCTCGACGGCGTCGACCTGGTGGCGGGCCTGCGGAAACTGCGGCGGGAACGGCCGGAGCGCTGGCGGCGGGAGGTCGACCGGCTGGCCAGGCTCGTCGACGGCCGGGGCGATCGGGACGATCCCGCCCACGTGGTGGCGTTGGCCTATCCCGAGCGACTGGCACGACGGCGCGCCGCCGGCTCGGCGAGCTATCTCATGGCGGGCGGGACCGCGGTCACCCTGCCACCCGGCGCGGGCCTCGGGGACGCGGAATGGCTCGCCGTCGGCGCGGCCACCCGGGCCCCCGGGCGCGCCGAGGGAGTGGTGGGGTCGGCGGCGGGGGGCGCCCGCGCGCCGGGCCCGGGCGCGGCGGGCCGCCCGGGGGGG
>NZ_JARWRU010000369.1 GCF_029867845.1 Nocardia farcinica
CGGGGGGGTGGGCCGGGGTGAGTACCCCGCCCCCACCGAGCATATCATGATCCACAATAAAGACCTATTATCGCTCGCTTACCGCGACTGTGGCCCCCGGTCGACGAACCGGGGACCACTGTCGTTTTCCCGGAGCTTCCAGAGCACGCAGGAGCGTCCGTCGGCGCGTCGACCGCGTGGACGGGTCCGGCTGCGCACGACGGGGGTGCGCGACGGGGTGGCGCGCGTCGGTGAGCGCTCGACCGTGCGTGCGTCGGCGCTCGACCACCCGAGCCGGCGGCTGTCCGCACAGCGACGGGGCGCCGACCAGGGCTCGACGGCGCGACCGGACGTCCGCCGGCATGCCCGTGCGCAGGAAGCCCGTCGCCACCCGGCCGGGCAGGGCACGGAGTTCGTCGCCACCCGGCCGGGCGGGCACGGAGTTCGTCAGAGCCCGACCGGGCGGGGCCCGAAGTCCATCACCCGACCGGGCAGGGGGCGAAGTCCATCACCACCCGGCCGAGCGGGGCACGGAGTCCATCACCACCCGGCCGGGCAGGGCCCGAAGTTCGTCAGTGCCCGACCGGGCGGGCGGCGGTGTTGCGCAGGGCGATGGCGACGACCAGCAGCGTCGTGGTGCCCGCGACGGCGACGGCGGTGCCGATGAGGGCGGGAGCGGTGCGGGCGAGCAGCACCATGAGCACGACTTCGACGGCCAGGCCGAGCCAGGTGAGCGCGGCGGGGGTGGTGCGGTCGACGGCGATCGCGGACAGGACCGCGCCCTGGAGCACGGCGAGGATCGCCCCGTGCAGGGCGAACAACCACAGCAATCCCTGGACGGGCGCGTAGTCCTGGCCGGCGAACAGCGGGGCCAGTGGGGCCGCCACCGCCGCGCCCGCCACCGCGAGGACGCCGAGCACCGACAGCACCGCCAGCGCGTCCCTGATCGCCTTGGCCGAGTGCGCCGGCTGCGCCATGCGCGGGTAGAGCACCACACCGACGGCCGCGGGCAACCAGAAAGCGATCTTGGCGGCGATCGCGCCGAGCGCGTAGCGGCCCGCCTCCGCCTCGTCCAGCACCATCCGCACCACGATGAGGTCGGCCGAGGACATGGCCATCAGCGCCGCCTGCACCTGCGCGGCGCGCAGCACCGGAAGGACGCCGACCACCGGGGCCCGCTCGTCCGCCGGGCCGCCCGTCTCCGCAGGCGACGCGGTCCCGGCCGGGCTGTGGCCGTCGGCACCGGCCCTCGGCGCGTCGTCGGCGGCCGCCGCCCGTGCGTGCCGTTCCGGCGCGACACTCCCCGCCGCGACGTGACCCGGTTCCGTCACGGCCGGGGTCGCGGCGGGCGCGAACATGTCGGGGCCGGTCGTGGGCGCCCGCGGGCCGGGCCGGCCCGCGGGGGGGGGCCGGCCCCGCCCCGGGCCCCCCCCCGCGGGGCCCCCCCCCCCCCGGCCCGCCCGCCCCGG
>NZ_JARWRU010000370.1 GCF_029867845.1 Nocardia farcinica
CCCAGTCGCGGGGGGGGGCCCCCCCGGGGGCCCCCCCCGGGCCCCGGGGCGTTTCAGGGCCCGGTTGTCACTGCCGGGTTGTCACTGCCGGGTTGTCACTGCCCGAGTGTCACGACGTGATCGTCACGTCACGACTGTCACGACCCGGTCGTCACGTCACGACTGTCCCGGCCCGGTCGTCCCGGAACGTTCGTCACAGCCCAGTCGTCCTCACAACACAGTCGTCACAGCGCCGCCGCGCCGGGGTCGTCGCCGTCCGCCCGGCCATCGGAGTCGATCCCGTCGAACCGCTCCGGCCCATCGAACGGCCGCTCGAAGGCGTCCGGTCGCTCGAAGGCATCGGCCTGCTCGAAGGGGTCGGTCTCGGCCTTGGGGGCGTTGAGTTCGATGCGCCGCCACGGACTGGTCGGGCGCAGCCACAGCCGCAGCAGCTCCAGCCGCCGGTCCACGCCGCCGTTCTTGAGTTCGGCCAGATCCTCGCAGGCCTGCCAGTAGGTCCAGCCGGTCAGATAGGCGTCGCCGAACTGCCGCCAGTTGCGGTACTTGCGCTGGGCCAGCGGCAGCGCGCGCATGAGATAACCCCAGGCCACGTCGGCCTCGATGTAGCCGGCGGTGAAGGCCATCCGCGCCACCGCGACCACCCTGGCCAGATCCCAGGCGTGGATGTCGGCGGGCAACGGGCGGGCCAGGTGCTCGGTGAAACCGATCTTGATGGCCTGGGCCCAGATGTCGTAGTCGCGGACCAGCGACTCCGGGTTCTCCATGCCGCGGAAGGAGGCGATCTGGCGCAGGAAGGCGCGGTGGCGGTCGGCGCGCTCGCCGAAGCGGTCGCGTTCGCTGGCGTTGACCGAGGCCATCACCAGCGGGTGCACCAGGGCGTAGAGCGGGGCGTGCATGCCGTCGAGCAACTGCTCCATCGACGCCTGCGCCTCGGTGCCGTCGGTGATGCCCCACGCACCGGTCAGGGTGTCGATGGCCAGTTCGCGCCGGTCGCCGAGCGGATGGTCGCGTTCGGGGCCGAGCAGCAGCGCGTCGTGGAAGGCGTCCCAGCGGGTGGAGTAGTAGCCACCGAGGGCCAGCGCGCGCAGCTCGTCGTCGGAAATGGCCGCGCCAGACCAGTGGTCCTCCTCGCGCTTGTCGAGCTCTTCGTACGGGAAGGTCGTCAATGTGGGTATACCGCGGGCTGGCATGCCCCCGATTGTTCACCATGCACCGGTGCGGCTGCGTCGTTATCGGCCCGGAGAGGAATTCTCGACGGAATCGCCCCCTATTTGTGATCGTGCGTATTCTTGCGGTCCCACTACGGCTTTCGGCGAGCTAATGTGCAGCCCATGTGTAGTGACATCACCCGCCTGCGAGGTCTGGAGCCCGCCGCTACCGAGCAGGAAATCTATGCTTCCGCACTGCAGTACGTGCGCAAGGTCGGTGGTGTGTCCGGCCTGTCCACCACCACCAAGGCAGCGGTGGACAAGGCCGTGGGGGCGCACCCGGCCCCGCCGCCCCCCGGGCGGGGCCGGGGGCCGCGCCCCCCCCCCGCGGGCGGGCGGGGAGCCCCCCCCCGCCGGGGGCGGGGGGG
>NZ_JARWRU010000371.1 GCF_029867845.1 Nocardia farcinica
CCCCGAGCCGCAGGTCGCCACCACGCCCGAACCGGAGCCCGCGCCCGCGCCCGCCGAGCCGACCCCGCCGCCCGTGCCCGCCATCACGCTGCCGTTCGGCATCACCATCCCGCTGCCCGCGCCCGCACCGGTCCCGCCGCAGGGCTGACCGCCCACACCACCCGCACCCCGGACGCGTGCGGGCTGCGATCGGCGTGCGCCGGCACGCCTGCGCCGTTCCGAGCCGCCCCGTGGACAGGGCGGCCCGCGGCTATTCCCGGTGTGCGGTCGCGCGCCACTCGACCGACCGCGGTCCACGTGCTGTGGATGCACCAGCGGACAGCCCTCGTCGGCGGTCGAACAGCGATCGCGGCGTTCCGATCGCACCGATGCGCCGCGGCCGACCGCGAACGTGCGTGCCGCCGACGTGTTCGACCCGACCCCGCCGGGCCGAACCCCTCCGGGCCGAATCCTCCCGCGCCGATCCCGAATCACGGCCCGTATCGGATCGGGCGGAATTCGCCCGTACCGGGGAATTTCGACGGATAGCCGCTTTCATGCTTGTTACACATCACGAAGGTGTAACGAAAAGGTCTCGGATGCTGTAATCTCATCCTCGTCCACGCAGGAGCCCGGTGCCACGAGCGGGCCGAACAGCGATTCGCGTTGTGCCGCACCGGATTCTCAGCCGTGTCGTGCCGTGTTGTGCTGTGTTCGAGGAGGGTCACCCACCGTGGGGCGTCATCGCAAGCAGTCCCCCGCGCCGGTCAAGCGCGGTTCCGTTCTCGCACTCACCGGATTGGTTCCGGCCGGCCTGGTCACCTGCGCGGCCACGTCGAGCCTCGACAGCGAAGCAGGCGTGCTTCCGGTGGCCGAGGACAACGAGATGTTCGGCGCGGCGGCCATGGACGTCGACGAGCAGCTCACCCACGCGCTGGCCAGCCAGCACACCAAGCCCAAGCCGCAGGTGAAAACCGTTGCGCTGTCCGGTGATCGGGTCGCCGCCGATCTGCCGAAGGGCACGCTGGGCATGCCGGGCATCTCCGAGGCCGCCTACCGCGCCGCCGAGCAGACCCTGGCGTCGGAGGACCCGCAGTGCCACATGCCGTGGACGCTGCTGGCCGGCATCGGCCGGGTCGAGTCGACCCACGCCTTCGGCGGCAAGGCCGACGCCGACGGCAATCCGCTGAAGCCGGTGTACGGCCCGGTGCTCGACGGCTCGCTGGCGGGCAACGCGGTCATCTACGACAGCGACGGCGGCACGCTCGACGGGCTCACCGGCTACGACCGCGCGGTCGGCCCGATGCAGTTCCTGCCCGAGACCTGGAAGCGCTTCGCCGCCGACGGCAACGGCGACGGCATCGCCGACCCGCAGCACCTCTACGACGCCGCCCTGCCCACCGGCAAATACCTCTGCCACGGCGATCTGGACATGCGCGATCTGTCCCAGCAGAGCCGCGCCATCCTGCGCTACAACAACTCGATGGCCTACGTCGCGAACGTCATGGCATGGGAGAACGCCTACGCCAACGGGGTCGCACCCCAGCCCGCGCAGCTGCCGCGAATCTAGAACGCCTAAAATTCCCGGCATGCCACAGCTGACGGAATCGGACGTACGGGGCGCACTCGCCAAGGTCGACGACCCGGAGATCCGCAAGCCGATCACCGAACTGGGCATGGTGAAGAGCATCGCCATCGACGACGCGGGCAATGTCCACGTCGAGGTCTACCTGACCACCGCGGGTTGCCCCCTGCGCACCGAGATCGTCCAGCGCGTGACGAAGGCGGTGGCCGACGTCCCCGGCGCGGGCGCGGTCACCGTCGAGCTCGACGTGATGAACGACGAGCAGCGCACCGAGCTGCGCAAACAGCTGCGCGGTGACTCGGCCGAGCCGGTGATCCCCTTCGCCCAGCCCGGGTCGCTGACCCGCGTCTACGCCGTGGCGTCCGGCAAGGGCGGCGTCGGCAAGTCCAGCGTGACGGTGAACCTGGCCGCGGCCATGGCCGAACGCGGCCTGTCGGTGGGCGTGCTCGACGCCGACATCTACGGCCACTCGGTGCCGAGGATGCTCGGCACCGACGCCCGCCCCACCCAGGTGGAGCGGATGATCATGCCGCCGATCGCCCACGACGTGAAGGTCATCTCGATCGCCATGTTCACCCAGGGCAACACGCCCGTGGTGTGGCGCGGCCCGATGCTGCACCGGGCGTTGCAGCAGTTCCTCGCCGACGTGTTCTGGGGCGATCTGGACGTGCTGCTGCTCGACCTGCCGCCCGGCACCGGCGACGTCGCGATCTCCATCGCGCAGCTGATCCCGAACGCGGAGATCCTGGTGGTCACCACCCCGCAGGCCGCCGCGGCGGAGGTCGCCGAGCGCGCGGGCTCGATCGCCCTGCAGACCCGCCAGCGCATCGCGGGCGTGGTGGAGAACATGTCCTGGCTCGACCTGCCCGACGGCAGCAGGATGGAGCTCTACGGCTCCGGCGGCGGCCAGACCGTCGCCGACAGCCTGACCCGCGCGGTCGGCGCGACCGTCCCGCTGCTCGGCCAGATCCCGCTGGAGCAGGGGCTGCGCGAGGCGGGCGACGAGGGCACCCCGATCGTGCTGCGCGATCCCGACAGCCCCGCGGCCAAGGCGCTGCGCGAGGTGGCCGACAAGCTGGCCGTGCGCAGGCGCGGGCTGGCGGGCATGTCGCTCGGCATCGACACCACCAGGCACCTCTGAGCGCGCCGTGCTGACGCTGCTGGGATACGTGCTGATCGTCGGCGTGGTCGCCGGCGTGCTGTTCCTGCTGGCGAGCATGGTGTTCGGGCGCGGCGAGGAGCTGGGGCCGCTGCCCGAGGGCACCACCGCGACCGTCCTGCCCATCGAGGGCATCACCGGCGCCGACGTGCGCGCGCTGCGTTTCCAGCAGGTCGTGCGCGGCTACAAGGCGGGCGAGGTGGACTGGGCGCTGGCCAGGCTGGCCGCCCGCATCGACGAGTTGCAGGCCGAACTCGCCCAGGCCAGGGCTACGGCGGGTATCCCGGTGAGCGGGGAGATCCCGCGCCCGCGCACGGTCGACAGCACCGGCCGGGGGCATGCGGCCGGTCCCGGCGAGGCCGTCCCGCCGACCGGGGGCGCGCGCCCGGATTCGCCCGTGGCCAACGGCAGGCAGGCACCGTGACCGAGGCGTGGACCGACGACGGCCACCCGCGCTGCACCTGGGCGCGGTTCGAGCGGGATTCCCCCGCGAACCGGCTCTACCGCGACTACCACGACTTCGAGTGGGGCGTGCCGCTGCGCGGGCCGGACGCCATGTTCGAGCGCATGTGCCTGGAGGCCTTCCAGTCCGGGCTGGCCTGGATCACCGTCCTGCGCAAGCGCGAGCACTTCCGCCGCGCCTTCGACGGCTTCCGCGTCGAGCGGGTGGCCGCGTTCGGCGAGACGGACGTGGCGCGGTTGCTGGGCGATTCCGGCATCGTGCGCAACCGGGCGAAGATCGAGGCGGCGATCGCCAACGCGCGGGTCGCCGCCGGGCTCGACACGCCGTTGGACGAGCTGATCTGGACGTTCGCGCCACCGCCGCGGCCGCGGCCGCGGCACCCCGCGGAAATCCCCGCCACCAGCGCCGAATCCGTGGCACTGGCAAAAGAATTGAAGCGGCGCGGATTCCGTTTCGTCGGGCCGACCACGGCCTACGCGCTGATGCAGGCCACCGGAATGGTCGACGATCATCTGGCCGATTGCTGGGTGGGCGGTGACGCGCATCGCGCCGCCGCCGCGATCACATTTCGAACTCAGGTATCCGCCATGATCGGCGATAGGGAAGAATAGGTTCGGTGTAGCTCGCCGAATACCGGTGAGCTACCTGGTTGGTGACAACTGTAGTTCCAAGAAAGTGCGCAGAAAACCGCGCAGATCTGGAGGGAGCAGAGGATGGCGGCCATGAAGCCCCGCACCGGGGACGGTCCCCTCGAGGCAACCAAAGAAGGGCGTGGAATCGTGATGCGGGTTCCACTCGAGGGTGGCGGGCGTCTGGTCGTAGAACTCACGCCGGATGAAGCCGCTGCGCTCGGTGACGAACTGAAGAGTGTCACCAGCTAGTTCGGCACTGGCCGAGGTCGCCGGACTGCTGGCCTGCCCGGAGTGCGGGCAGCCGATGCGGACGGAACCGCCCGGTTCCGAGACGCGGCGGGGGCGGGGCCGGCCCCCCCGGCCCCCACGAGAGATAGGCGCGCGGCGGATAGTTGGGGGGGTGGGCCGCGCGTCGGGGGGGGGGCCCCTCGCGGGGGGGGGGCGGCGGGCCCCCCCCCCCCCCCGAGGGGGTTCAGGCCGGGTCGCTGTCCTGCGCCCTTCGCGCCTCGTAGTCGCGGATCAGCACGGCGAACAGCTCCGCGAAATCGCG
>NZ_JARWRU010000372.1 GCF_029867845.1 Nocardia farcinica
TGGCGGGGGGGGACGGTAACCACTTGGTCCGGGTAGACAACCTGTCCAACCCTGCGCCGCCCCCGGGCGGCCGGTGCCGTTTTGGCGCGCGCCCCCCGGGCGCGGCGCCGCCGAACTCGGCCCCGACGCCTCGGCCACGGAGCTGCTCCGGTGGACCGAGGACAATTTCGGGTCGACCTACATCGTGGCCTCCAACATGCAGGACGGGGTGCTGGTCCACCTGGCCGCCCAGGTGCGCGCCGGAGTCGACGTCCTCTTCCTGGACACCGGCTACCACTTCGCCGAGACCATCGGCACGCGCGACGCGGTGGAGGCGGTGTACGGGGTCAACGTGATCAACGCCCGCGCCGAGCAGTCGGTGGACGAGCAGGACGCGCTGCTTGGCAAGGATCTGTTCGCCCGCGACCCGAACGAGTGCTGCCGGCTGCGCAAGGTGGTGCCGCTGAAGCAGTCGCTGGCCGGCTACAACGCCTGGGTCACCGGCATCCGCCGGGTGGAGGCGCCGACGCGCGCCAACGCCCCGTTGATCTCCTTCGACGAAGCCTTCGGCCTGGTGAAGATCAATCCGATCGCGCCGTGGTCCGACGAGGACATGCAGAACTACATCGCCGAACACGGCATCCTCGTCAACCCCCTGGTGGAGGAGGGTTATCCGTCCATCGGCTGCGCTCCGTGCACGCGGAAGCCGGAGCCGGGAGCCGATCCGCGAAGCGGCCGCTGGGCCGGCCTCGCCAAGACCGAATGCGGGTTGCATCAAGCATGAACGACACCATCACCAACGACACCCCCGTCCTAGGCCAGCAGACCGAGCGGTCGCTCGGGATCAGCGAGTTCGACACGCTCGCCGCGCTGGAGTCCGAGGCCATCCACATCTTCCGCGAGGTGGCGGGCGAGTTCGAGCGGCCGGTGATCCTGTTCTCCGGCGGCAAGGACTCCACGGTGCTGCTGCACCTGGCGCTCAAGGCGTTCTGGCCCGCGCCGCTGCCGTTCGCGCTGCTGCACGTGGACACCGGGCACAACCTGCCCGAGGTGCTGGAGTTCCGGGACAAGGTGGTCCAGAAGTACGGCCTGCGCCTGCACGTCGCCTCGGTCGAGGACTACCTGGCCGACGGTCGTCTCACCGAGCGCCCCGACGGCATCCGCAACCCGCTGCAGACGGTGCCGCTGCTGGACGCTATCTCCGAGAACCGCTTCGACGCGGTCTTCGGCGGCGGCCGCCGCGACGAGGAGCGTTCGCGCGCCAAAGAGCGGATCTTCTCGCTGCGCAACGCCTTCGGCCAGTGGGACCCCAAGCGCCAGCGCCCCGAGCTGTGGAACCTGTACAACGGCCGCCACGCCCCCGGCGAGCACGTGCGCGTGTTCCCGCTGAGCAACTGGACCGAACTCGACATCTGGCGCTACATCGCGCGCGAGAACGTCGACCTGGCCAGCATCTACTACGCCCACCAGCGCCCGGTCTACCAGCGCGACGGCATGTGGATGACCCCCGGCGTGTGGGGCGGGCCGCGCGAGGGCGAGACGCTGGAGACCAGGTCGGTGCGCTACCGCACCGTCGGCGACGGCTCGACCACCGGCGCGATCCTGTCCGAGGCCGCCACCAACGAAGCGATCCTCGCCGAGGTCGCCGCGTCCCGGCTGACCGAGCGGGGCGCCACCCGCGGCGACGACCGCGTGTCCGAGGCCGCGATGGAAGACCGCAAGCGAGAGGGTTACTTCTGATGTCCGCTGCTCCGCAGACCACCACCGAGCCGGGCGTGCGGACCGAACCGCCCGCTCAGCTGCTGCGCCTGGCCACCGCGGGTTCGGTCGACGACGGCAAGTCCACCCTGGTGGGCAGGCTGCTGTACGACACCAAGTCGGTACTGGCCGACCAGATCGACGCGGTGACCCGCGCCTCGGTCGACAAGGGCCTGTCAACGCCGGACCTGTCGCTGCTGGTCGACGGCCTGCGCGCCGAGCGCGAGCAGGGCATCACCATCGACGTGGCCTACCGCTACTTCGCCACGCCCAAGCGTTCGTTCGTGCTGGCCGACACCCCCGGTCACGTGCAGTACACCCGCAACACCGTCTCCGGCGCGTCCACCGCGCAGCTGGTGATCCTGCTGGTGGACGCGCGCAAGGGCGTCATCGAGCAGACCCGCCGCCACGCCGCGGTGCTGGCGCTGCTCGGCGTGCCGAAGCTGGTGCTCGCGGTCAACAAGATCGACCTGGTCGAGGACGCGGCGACGGTGTTCGCCGAGATCTCCGCCGAGTTCAACGAACTGACCCGCGGCCTGGGCTGGGCGTCGGAGGACGTGCTGGAGATCCCGGTCTCCGCGCTGCACGGCGACAACATCGCCAGCCGCTCGGAGAACACCCCCTACTACGACGGCCCTTCGCTGATCGAGCACCTGGAGTCGGTGCCGGTCGACGCCGACAGCTCCGGCGAGCACTCGATCGGGCTGCGCTTCCCGGTGCAGTACGTGATCCGCCCGCGCACCCCCGAGTACCCGGACTACCGTGGCTACGCGGGCCGGATCGCGGCGGGCACGGTCGCCCCCGGCGACGAGGTCGTGGTGCTGCCCTCGGGCGTGCGCACCACCGTCGAGCGCATCGACACCCCGGACGGCGAGCTCGCCGTGGCCCAGGTGGGCCGCAGCGTCACGCTGATCCTGGCCGACGAGGTCGACATCTCCCGCGGCGACGTGATCGCGGCGGTGTCCGACGCCCCCGAGCCGGTGGACGCCTTCGACGCGACCGTGTGCTGGCTGGGCGACAAGCCGCTGCGGCCGGGCGCACGGCTGCTGCTCAAGCACGGCACCCGCACCACCCAGGCCATCGTCGGCACGCTCATCGACCGTTTCGACGAGCAGAACCTCGCCTCGGCCCCGAACCCGGAATCGCTGGAGCTCAACGACATCGGCCGCATCTCGGTGCGTGTCGCCGAGGCGATCCCGGCCGACGACTACCGGGTCAACCGCCAGACCGGCAGCTTCCTGCTCATCGACCCGGCGGGCGGCAACACCCTGGCCGCGGGCCTGGTGGGCGACGCGCTGACCGCGGTCGAGGTCGGCGCCGGGGTCTGAGGTGACCCGCGGCGCCCGGCCGGGAACCGGCCTGCCCGAGGCGGATCGGTCAGGGCTCATCGGGCGCGCCGACCGGAGCGGTCCCGCGTTGCTGCTGGCCGGTCACGGCAGCCGCGATCCCCGGTCGGGGGGGGGGGGGGGGGGGGGGGGGGGGGGGGGGGGGGGGGGGGGGGGGGGGGGGGGGGGGGGGGGCCGCGCCCGCGGCCCGGGGCGCGCGGGCGGGGGGGCGGGG
>NZ_JARWRU010000373.1 GCF_029867845.1 Nocardia farcinica
ACCAACATCCCGCAAAACCATCTCTCTTTACGTGTCGCGTGGGCCGGGAGATTTTTATAATACACAGGAGGTCAACTCCACGTTGGGTTTGTCTTGGCGGGTGGCCGCGCGCGGCCGCTCGACCGGGGTGATCGGGCCGTCGGGCACGCCGTCCAGGTCGAGGGCGTCGACGGCGATGCGCGGCGCGGTGGAGCCGGTGGGGCCGGTCATCAGCGCGGCGTCGGCGCGGGTGGTCAGCACCAGCGCGGGCGCGGCGGTCTCCAGCACCGCCTCCCTGCGATGTTCGGGCTGCTCCGGGTCGAGCGGAACGAATCCGGCGCCGGATTCGAGCACCGCGTACATGGCGACGACCAGATCGACCGAGCGCCGCATCGCCAGCGCCACCAGCTTGCCCGGCCCGACGCCGGACAGCAGCAGCGCGCGGGTGAGCCGGTGCACACGGGTGCCGAACTCGGCGTAGGTGAGCCGCTCGTGCTCGCCCACCACGGCGATCAGGTGCGGGTTCGCCGCCAGCTGCGCCTCGAACAGCTCGATGGAGGTGGTGCGCGGCACCGGATGCGCGGTGGCGTTCCACTCGGTGAGCACCGTCCGCCGCTCGGCGTCGCTCAGCAGGTCGAGATCGCCCGCCACGGTGCGCATGTCGGCGACCATGCCGGCGAGCACGCGACGGTAGCGCTCGGCGAAGCCGCGGATGGTGGCGGGATCGAACAGATCGGCGGCGTAGGCGATCTCGGCGGCGATGCCCGCCGGAGTGCCGTGCTCGTCGGTGGACTCGGCCAGCGTCAGCTGCAGGTCGAACTCGGCCAGCGGGCGCGCCGAGGTGAGACCCTCCACCGCGAGCCCGGGTAACTCCAGCGCGCCGAGGCGCAGGTTCTGGAAGGTCAGCATGACCTGGAACAGCGGGTGGTGCGCGGTCGAGCGCGGCGGGTCGATGAGCCCGACCAGGCGCTCGAAGGGCAGGTCGGCGTGCTCGAAGGCGCCGGCGTCGGCGGCGCGCACCTGGGCGAGCAACTCCTCGAAGGTCTGGTCGGGACGCACCGAGGTGCGCAGCACCAGGGTGTTGACGAACATGCCGACCAGGTCGTCGAGGGCGGCGTCGCCGCGGCCGGCCACGGGGGTGCCGACGGTGATGTCGTCGTTGCCCGACATCCTGGCCATCAGCACGGCCAGCGCCACGTGCGCCACCATGAACAGGGTGACGTTGTGGCGGCGCGCGAGTTCGGCCAGCGTGGCGTGGAAGTCGGCGTCGAGGGCGAAGGTCGTCGTGCCCGCGCGGTAGCTGGCCTCCCGCGGCCGCGGCCGGTCGGTGGGCAGCGTGGACAGCTCGGGCAGGTCGGCCAGCGTGGCGCGCCAGTAGTCGCACTGCTCGCGCAGCAGCGAGTCGGGATCGTCGGCGGTGCCGAGCAGTTCGCGCTGCCACAGCGTGTAGTCGGCGTACTGCACCACCCGCGGGGCGAACTCGGGCGCGCGCCCCGCCACCCTGGCCTGGTAGGCCT
>NZ_JARWRU010000374.1 GCF_029867845.1 Nocardia farcinica
GGCCCTCGGGGTCCGCTCCCTATATTTTTTCTCACACCCCCCCCCACCCCGCCGGGGGGGCGGCGCGCCCCCCCCCCCCCCCCCTGCCCGACCGGACCGACGATACCGGCCCGGTCGTATTGTCGCACCGGTGTCCACCGAAGGCGAAACCTCCGCCGACGGCTGGTGTCAGCGCTTGCCCTGCAGGACCGGCGCCAGGAACAGCAACACGATCGCCGCGATCACGGCGAAGATGAAGCCCCAGAAGTTGAGCTCGGTGATGGACCCCTTTCCGATGAGGCTGGCCAGGATGCCGCCGATGAGGGCGCCCGCCATGCCGAGCAGTGCGGTGAGCTTGAAGCTCATCTTGTCGTCGCCGGGCGTGAGGGCCCGGGCGAGATACCCGATGATCACGCCGATGATCAGGAAGCCGACGATCTGTACGATTGCGTTCCACATACCCGACAACTCTCCAATCGGGAACCCGGCTTGTCCAGCGACATGCCGTAGCGATCCGCTGTACACAGTGTGAATTCCTGCTACCGATTCCGTTGCGACCGCGTGGTTCCCGTGCGCGGCGGCCGCCGATGAGATATGGACTAACCGGACAGGTCCGGTCGATCGCGCCGGGCGCCGGGCGGCTGCCGGTTCGTCGCCGCCTTCTGATCTGCCACCTGTTGCCGTCGTTTGCGCATGAGGACCGGTTTGCGCAGCACCACCGCAGGCCTGCGCACCACCGACGGTTTCCGTAGCGCGCCGAAGCGCCTGCGCAGCCGTGGCCTGCGCAGGGTGCGGTCGATCCACTCGCCGAGGGTCACCCCGGCCGCGAGCGCGCAGCCGACGCCGAAGGCGGCGAACAGGTGGTCGAAGCCCAGTGCCAGCTCGTCCTCCAGCAGCGCCGACAGGCCCCGGTAGACCTTCAGGCCGGGCAGCAGCGGGGTGATGCCCGCGACCGCGACCACCAGCGGCGGGGTCATCGCCCGCCGGGCGGCCAGACCACCGGCGAGACCGACGAGGGTGGCCGCCACACCGGAGGAGATGATCGGCCCGAATCCCATGTGCTGGACGAACAGATAGCAGATGGTGCCCGCCGCGCCGCCGAAGGCCGCGGCCGTCAGTGCTCGGCGCTCGGCGTAGCAGGCCAGTGCGAAGGCGGCCGCCGCGGCGGCGCCCGCGATGATCTTGACCGGCAGGTCGGTGATGTCGCGGCCCGCGTTCAGGTCGATCGCCGGCACGGTCGCGCCCACCGTCACGCCCAGCCGCAACGCCAGGGCGATGCCCGCGATGATGCCGCCGGTCATCATCACCACCTCGAGCATGCGGGCGGAGGCGGTGATGGGCGCACCGGTGATGGCGTCCTGCACCGAGCCGACCAGGGCGAGGCCGCTGAGCAGCACGGTGATGCCCGCCGCCACCACGAGCGTGGCATCGATGCGCACCCCGAGCGGTTCGCCGAAGGTGGCCAACAGCACGGCCGGGGTGGCGGCGATGAAGCCGCCGACGACGTGCTGGAAGAAGAAGGGCAGGCCGTACTGGTTGAGCGTGCGGTTGGCCCGGTCGATGGCGCCGGTGGTGAGGAAGGCCAGCGCCGACACCAGCAGATCGGCGCCGAGCAGGGCGGCGATGGCGGCGGCCATCAGCGACCAGCCAAGCGTCGACATCCAGCGCGGGTAGGGATGCGGCGCGGCCACGATGGCGTCGAGTTCGGCGCGGGCGGCGGCGGGGGAGAGCACCTGGTCGCGGATGCGCCGGGTCAGGCGGTCGGCTGCGGCCAGCCGGGTGAAGTCGTGCGAGCGGTAGCGCACGATGCGCATGGTGCCCGCGGGTGGCAGACGCGGCCCGCGATCGGCCCACACGCGAATGGAGTCGTAGGTGACATCGACATCACAGCGGGTCAGGCCGTAGGTGGCGGCGACGAAGCGCACCTGGTTCGCGGTGTCGATCACGCCGGTGCCGGAGGCCAGCACCACCTCACCGACGCGGACCGCCAGATCGAGCACCTCGGCCACCTCGGCCTCGTCGGTGAGATCGATCGGCCGCAGTGGCGCGGGCGGCGCGAGGATGGCGTCCACGGTCGCCGGGCGGTCGGCGACCAGTAGGCCGACCGCGCGTTCCAGCATTTTCGGCGCCCTGCGCAGGCGGCGGTGGCCGCCCCACGCCGACCGTGGTTCGTGGGGGACCAACTGGTCCGCCCCTTCCGTGTTCTCGTCAGGCCCCATGCCCGCGAAGGTAGTCGTCCTCCGCGGGTGCGTTCCTGGCCGGCGGTTCGCCACCGATTCGCCCGGCGGGTGCTCGCCCGGTTCGCGCGGCGTGCTGTTCGGCGAATTCGCGCAGCAGCCGCCGCAACGCCCACTCCAGGGTCGCGGTGTCGCCGCCGGGGTCGAGTTCCTGGAAGCCGGCCAGCAGGTACATCGCCGAGTGCGCGCGGGCCAGCGCCTCCCGCTCGTCGTCGAAGACCGCGCGGGCCGCGCGCAGCACCACCTCGGTGCGGCTGCGGTCCACCCGCTCCTGCACCGCACCGACCTCGGGATCGACCCGGCTCCACACCCGGATGGCGGCCTCGGCGCGGTGCGGGAGCGCGAGGGCGAACTCGAGCAGGGTCTCCAGCTGTTCGAGCGGGTCGTCCTGGTCGCCGGTCAGGCCGACCAGCCGGGTGGTGCGGTCGGCCAGCCAGTGGTCGAGCAACTGGCTGGTGAAGTCGTGCCAGTTCTGGAAGTAGTGATAGAAGGAGCCGGTCGTGACGTTGAGCCGCTTGCACAAGGGCGCCTGCTTGAGCGCGCTGTACCCCTCCGCGGAGAGCATGTCGAACGCGGCGTCGAAGTAGTCCTGCTTGGTGGCCATCGGTCTCCGTGGGTGGGTCGGCGTGTTCGCCCGCCATTGTCCTCTGTGCTCCCGCGGTGGCGTGATCCTCCGTGCTGCTCGGTGGCGCGGCACACACACCCCGCGGTCGCGGGTCACGTTTGATCGGCGGTCGCGCGGCTATGGTCAGGTCATGGGAACCGGTAGCTCGACGGCAGATCATCTACGCGCGGCGCTCGACGGACCGTGGCGCGACATACGGGAGCAGGCGCGCAAGGAGCTCGCCGACGAACGTTTCGCCGGCGACCCGACGCTGGACTACAAGGCGGCCCGCGCCAGGGTGCTCGAACAGATGCGGGAACTGGCCGCGCGCGACTACGCCAAACGCGGCTTCGGACTCGAGGCGGGTGGGCTGGCCGATCCGGGTGGCGCGGTGACAGCCCTGGAGATGGTCGCCTACGCCGATCTGTCGCTGTGGGTGAAATCGGGCGTGCAGTGGGGCCTGTTCGGCGGCGCGGTGGAGAACCTCGGCACCGAGCGGCACCGCGAGTACCTGAAGAAGCTGATCACGCTGGATCTGCTCGGCTGTTTCGCGATGACCGAGTCCGGTCACGGCAGCGATGTCGCCAGCCTGGAGACCACCGCCACCTACGACCCGGACACCCAGGAGTTCGTGATCCACACCCCGACGCCCTCGGCGCGCAAGGACTACATCGGCGGCGCGGCCGAGCACGCTCGGATGGCGGCGGTGTTCGCGCAGCTGATCACCCAGGGCGAGAGCAAGGGCGTGCACTGCTTCCTGGTGCCGATCCGCGACGAGCAGGGCGCCGATCTGCCCGGCGTGACCACCAGCGACGACGGCCTCAAGGGCGGCCTGCTCGGGGTGGACAACGGCCGCATCGTCTTCGACCACGTGCGGGTGCCGCGCGAGGCGCTGCTCAACCGCTACGCCGACGTCGCCCCCGACGGCAGCTACTCCTCGCCCATCGAGAACCCCAGCAGGCGGTTCTTCACCACCCTGGGCACCCTGGTGCGCGGGCGTATCAGTGTCGGCGGCGCGGCCGCGGCGGGCGCGCGGGTGGCGCTGAGCATCGCGGTCCGCTACGCCCTGCAGCGCCGCCAGTTCTCCGATCCCGACTCCGGCGAGGAAGTCGTGCTCATGGACTACCGGATGCACCAGCGCAGGCTGCTGCCGCTGGTCGCCAAGTCCTACGCCTACGCCTTCGCCCAGAACGACCTGGTGCGGCGCATGCACCTGGTGCAGAGCGGCCAGGACCTCGACCCCGGCGCCCAGCGCGCGCTGGAGAAGCGGGCGGCGGGCCTGAAGGTGGCCCAGACCAGGCAAGCCACTCGCGCCCTCCAGGAGTGG
>NZ_JARWRU010000375.1 GCF_029867845.1 Nocardia farcinica
GCCCAACCCCCCCGGCCCCCCGGCGCGGGCCCCCCCCCCCCCCCCCCCCGGCCCACCGGCCGGGCCGGGGGGGGGGGCGCGGCCGGCGGCCCCACGCCGGAGGACTGGCGGCGCGCGGGCGCGGGTGATCCGAGCCGGGTCCTCGAACAGCCCCAGCTGGAGACCCTCGCGCTGCTGTCGGTCTACGACGCGGCCTACTTCCTGCTGTCCTCCGGCGCCGAGGCGGAGTTCCGGCCCGCGCCGGCGCACTGGCTGTCGCGGGTCTGCCACGTGCGCCCGAGGGAACTGGTGCGCGAATGCGAGCGGCGCGGCGACCCCGGTTCGGGGCCGTGGCCCGCGGAGCTGGTCGACCGCGCGCCCGTGGTGCCGGTGCGCCGGGTGCAGCGTCGCCGGGTGGTGCTGACCGCCGGACAGGTCGAGGTGCTCGCCGCCGCCGACACCCGGCGCACGGTCACCGAGATCGCCCGTCATCTCGGGCGCACCACCTACGGATGCCTGACGGCCGTGCGCGAGCTCACCGAGGCCGGCCTGGTGGAACCCGCTGTGCCCGAGGCGGACCAGGGCGACCGCGAGCGGACCCCGCGCGCGATGCCCGTGCCCTCCGGTCCGCCTCGCCCCGTGGCCTCGCCGCGCGGGCAGGGGCGGGGCGGCCACGCCAGGAACGTTCCGTCGCTACGCGGACCGGTCGTGCCCGAGTCCGTGGTCGCGCGGGTGACGACGGTCGACGCGCCGATGCCGCCGGAGCAGGACGCGGGCGGGGTGAGGACGGCCGATGCGCCGGTCCCGAGGCCACCGGAGCAGGCGGCCGGCGGCATGACGGCTGCCGCGCCGGTCCCGAGGTCGCGGCAGCAGAGTGCGGCCCGAGGGACGACGGTCGACGCACCGGTGCCGCCGGAGCCGGGCGCCGCGCGGACGACAGCGGTGGACGCGCCGGTGCCCGCGGTGGCGGAGCGGCAGGCGGCTGCCGTGACGACGGTCGACGCGCCGGTGCCGCAGCCGCCGAGACCGCGGCAGATCGTGCCCCCGTCGGGTCGCTCCGCGAGCGCTCGCCCGGTCGTGGGGCCTGTCGTGGCGCCGGAAGAGGTGGCGGGCGAGCGGGATTCGCGTCTCCGCGGGCCGGAGGGCGCCGAACGTGTGCCCGTACCGTTTCGGCGGCGAATACGCCGGGCGGTGCCCGTTGCCGAGCGGGAGCGCTGGCAGCAGGTGGACATGAGCGTGCTCGTCCGGGTGCGGGCGGCGTTGGAGGAGCTCGAGTGACCGCGCGGAAGAAACTGCTCGGCGAATGGATGGGAAGGTTGACCAAGGTGTCGATGTCGGGGCCGGAGCCGTACGCGGTGGTGCTGGCGGAACTACACGGACTGCGCGAGCGCGTCCCCCGGCTGACCGGGTCGCTCGTTGCCTCGGGTGACGGCCTGCTCATCACTCACGACCTGCCCGGCCACATCGAACCGGACGGCATGGCGGCGCTGACCGCCTCCCATCTGGCGCTGTCGTACCGGGTGTCGAGCACCGCCCACGGCGGCAGCTTCGACGAGGTCGTGGTGCGCGGCTCCGGGGGATGCGTCGTCATCTACACGGCGGGCTGGGCCTCGCTGACCGTCCTCGCCGAACCCGAAGTGAACGTCGGCCGCCTCCACCTGGAGTCGCGGCCGGTGGCCCGTGCCATCGCCGATCACCTGACGGCGCTGTCGAACGGGCCGAGACACAAACAGTCGACAAAGGTCGAATGAAAGGAACACACATGAGCAACATGGATCTGGCACTCAAGGACATGATGGTGATCGACGGCGCGATCGGCGCCGCGGTCGTCGACTACAACTCGGGCATGGCGCTCGGCATGCTCGGCAGTTCCAAGGCGATGGACCTGCAGATCGCCGCCGCCGGCAACACCGAGGTGGTGCGCGCGAAGATGCGCACCATGGACAGCCTCGGTCTCAACGACGAGATCGAGGACATCCTCATCACCCTGTCCGGGCAGTACCACATCATCCGCCCCATGACCGGACGCAAGTCCAAGGGCCTGTTCCTCTACGTCGCGCTGGACCGGGGCCGCGCCAACCTCGCGCTCGCCCGTCACCGCCTCAAGGGCATCGAAGAGGACCTCGAGGTCTAACGCGCCGGGGCACAGCAGGCGCACAGATCGAAGAAAGGAACTCCCGTGACCGACATGGATGTCGCACTCAAGGACATGATGGGGATCGACGGCGCGATCGGCGCCGCGGTCGTCGACTACAACTCGGGCATGGCCCTGGGCGTGCTCGGCGGCACGAAGACCCTCGACCTGCAGGTCGCCGCCGCCGGCAACACCGAGGTGGTGCGCGCGAAGATGCGCACCATGGACACCCTCGGCCTCGACGAGAAGATCGAGGACATCCTCATCACCCTGTCGAGCCAGTACCACATCGTGCTGCCCATGACCGGACGCAAGTCCAAGGGCCTGTTCCTCTACCTCGCGCTGGACCGGGGCCGCGCCAACCTGGCGCTGGCGCGGCACCGGCTGCGCGGCATCGAGCAGGACCTCGAGATCTGAACGCCCGGACTCGAATCGGGGCTTCAGGGAATGAGCCGGTAGAAACGCCAGAAGCCGAAGTTCTCGATCGGCAGGACCGAGGTCGCGCCGAAACCGGCCTCCTCGGCGTACCGGCGCAGCGTTTTCGGGCGCATGACGGTCCCCGTTGCGGCGGAGCCGGCGTGGGACATGCCGTCCGGCAGGCAGATCAGCAGGCTGAATCCGTACATCAGGCGGTCGATCTCACTCGCCGGCGCGTGGAAGTCCGGTTCGACGGCCTCGTCCATCACCACCACCGCTCCGCCCGGGCGCAGCGCGCGGCGCATGGCGTCGAGCGCGGGCACCGGATGCGGCATGTCGTGCAGGCATTCGAAGGCGAACACCAGATCGAAGGCGCCGGTGGGCAATTCCGCCGCGGCGTCGGCGATGTGGTACCGCACCCGGTCGCCGACGCCCGCGGCCGCGGCGTTCGCGCGCGCCATGCGCACCGAGGGCGCGTCGATGTCGTAGCCGTCCACCGTCAGTGACGGATACGCCTTCGCCAGCGCGATCGACGACCAGCCGCCGCCGCATCCGATGTCGGCGACCCGCGCGCCCGGCGCGGCGAGTGCGTCGCGCACCTCGGGGACACCGGCGAGCGCGGCCGCGAGCCGCCGCTCGAACCAGGGGCGGTTCATGTCGGACTGCGATTCCCGCATGTCCGCGCCGTACCGGTCCCAGCCGACGCCGCCACCGGTGCGGTAGGCCTCCAGCAGCGCCGGGGTCTGCACGGCGGCCGCGGCGATCATGCGGGCCAGGGGAGCGAGGTAGTCGGTGCTCGTGTGGTCGAGCAGCACTTCGGCGACCGCCTCGGGGATGGAGAACCGGCCCTCGTCCTCGTACCGCAGGATGTCGCTCGCCGCCTGCTGTTCCAGCCACTCGGTGGCGTAGCGCGGGTCGCCGCCCGCGTGTGCGGTCAGCGTCGCGGCGTCGGCGGGACCGTGCTCGGCGAGGGCGCGATACCAGCCCATGCGGTCGCCGAGATGGATGGCCAGCAGGTCGATGGCGCCCAGCGCCGCGCCGAACAGGCGCTCGGCGAACTGCTCGGTGGTGCGGACGGGCGCGTCGGTGGTGATGCTCATCTGATCCCTTTCGTCGTCTGCACAGGGATCGCGCCGGTGGCGGCCCGGGGTTAACGCCCCCGGCTCAGACGTGCATGCCGTGCATGAGCAGCGACCACGCGTGCTCGGCGGTGTACTGCCGCGACGCCGCGTCGGTGCGGGAGAGCACGCCCGCCACCATGCCGACGGCGAGCACGAGGTCGGTGGCCTCGATGCCGGGGCGGATGCCGCCGCGCTGCGCCGGATCGGCCAGTTTCTCGCCCAGCAGGGTGAGCAGGCGGAAGGCGGGCTCGAAGATGCGCGGGTCGTCGCTGCTCGGATTGAGCATGGCGATGAAGGCCGCCGAGGCGGCGATCTGGTCGATGATGACGCGCAGCACGTCCTCGACGGTGGTGCCGGGATCGGCGGCGATCGTCTCCACTTCGACGATGTTCTCCTCGAACACCGCCAGGGTCAGCGCCTCCTTGGTGGCGAAGTGGCGGTACAACACCCCTTGACCGACGCCGGCGGTCCGGGCGATGAGGCTCATCGGCACGTCGTAGCCGTTTTCGGCGAAAATCTTGCGGGCAGCGGCGATCAGCGCCGCGCGATTGTCGGCGGCGGCACTCGGGCCACGATTGACGCGGCGGGGTGATGTCACGCACACTAGTCTAGCAACCGGACAACACAGTCCGGTTGGGTGCCGGCTCTGCTCCGGCGCCGTGTTCGGCACGCGAGTGCCCTCGACGACGAGGGGCCGTCATGACCTCGTTTCCGCTGTTCCGCAACCGCCGGGAGTTCGTCTCCCCGGAGTCCGTTCCCCGCATGTCAGGACTGCGCATGTCGGTTCTGCGTCTGTCCGCCTCGGCCGTCGTCGCGGTCACCGTCCTGCCCTTCGGCGGCGCGCAGGCGCAACCGCCGGGACCCGGTGTGCGGGAGGTGAGCGCGATCGTCGACGTGGCGGCCGCGCGTGCCGACTGCCTGCCCGGCTCCGCCCCCGAAACCGGCCTACAGGGCGACGTGCCCGCCGCCGACCGCACCAGCGGCCGCAGCAGGCAGGGCTACAGCTGCAACATCACCCGCCTCGGCGGCTACCCCGGCCGCGGCGGCGGCATCACCTCCACCAGCTTCGAGCACTGCGCCTACCTTGGCACCTTCTTCCCCACCCACCTGCTCGATCCGGCGGCGGGAGTGCAGGTCGTCGACGCCGCCGTGCCCACCGCGCCGGTGCGCACGGGCGTGCTGTCGGAACCGGCCATGCTGGCAGGCACCTGGGAGACGCTCAAGGTGCACCAGGGTCGCAAGCTGCTCGTCGGCGCCGGGGTGCCCGCCCTGACCGGCTACGGACTGCTGTCGATCTACGACGTCTCCGACTGCGCGCATCCGCGCCTGCTCAATCCCGGCCCCGGCACCGACCTGACGCTGCCGTTGCCGCTCACCGCGCACGAGGGCGGCTTCTCCCCGGACGGCAACACCTACTGGGCCTCCGGCACCGCGCCCGGCCTGGTCAGCGCCGTCGACATCAGCGATCCCACCGCGCCCCGGGTGATCTGGCAGGGACTGCCGGGACTGTCCATGCACGGCATGGGATTCAGCCCCGACGGCACCCGCATGTACCTGTCGGACAATCTCGGCGGGCTGACCGTGCTCGACACCGGCGAGGTGCAGCGGCGTCAACCGAATCCGCGGGTCGGGGTGATCTCGCAGACCCGGTGGAGCGACGGCTGGGCCACCCAGCACAGCATCGCCGTCACCTACGGTGGACGGCCCTACCTGTTCACCGTGGACGAAGCCGGTTCCGGCGGGGTGAAACTCATCGACGTCTCCGATCCGGCCGCCCCCAGGATCGCGCACGCGATCAAACTCGAGATCAACCTGCCGGGCAACCAGGACGCCCTGATGGCCTCCTCGATGGGCGGGTCGATCTTCGCCTACGACTCGCACTACTGCGCCGCCGACCGCCCGAACGACCCCACCGCCCTGGCCTGCGGCTGGGCCTCCTCCGGGATCAGGGTCTTCGACGTGCGCGATCCCTTCCATCCGCGCGAGATCGCCTACTACAACCCGCCCGCACAGGCCGACCGCGGCCGGGAGCTGTGGAACTCGCCGCACGTGGCCGCCTCCGTCATCGGTGTGCCGATCCTGGAATTGCCCACGGTGCTGGGGTCGGCCCTGTCGGGGCGGTTGGATCCGGGGCGCGCGCGCAGCGAACGCAGCGGCATGATACTCGGCGGCGACCTCACCAGCGAC
>NZ_JARWRU010000376.1 GCF_029867845.1 Nocardia farcinica
CGCGCCCCCGGGACCGCCCGCCTGCCGCGGGTACTCGGCGCCCCCCCGGCGGCGCCCACCCGGGGGGCGACGGTGCCTACTATCTGTCCCGCCGCCATCTCCCGAGCGCGCGGGCTCCAGTCGTCGAGGGCGGGCAGCCGGGACATGTCGGTGACCAGTTCGCGCACGATCATCTGCAATTCGTAGGCGATCAGACGGCGCAGCGCCGCCGACCCGCCGTGGCGCTCGCGGGTGAGGAAGCCGAACAGCGCGTGCTTGGCCTCGGCCTGGTCGAAGACGAAACGCACGGTGTCGGCCAGGCCGATGTCGGTGCGCCGGCGCACCTCGCGCAGGGCCAGGCGCAGGGCGGTGACGCCCTCGTCGACCAGGGCGGCGGCCAGATCGTCGAGCGAGGCGAAGTGCCGATAGAAGGCGGTCGGGACAATGCCTGCCGAGCGGGCTATCTCGCGCAGGCTCAAGGCCGCGAAGCCGCGCTCGGCGGCCAGCGCGAGGGTGCCCTCCAGGAGTGCCGCGCGGGTGCGCTCCTTGCGTTCGCTGCGGGTTGCTGCTTGCTCGGTCATCACGGTGAGCATACGTCCGTACACCATACTTTCGGGTCGATCCTGTAATTCGAGTCACAGCTTTCGCCGGTTGACACCACTACCGGGGGGTAGGTCACACTTGATGAGTGTACAAGCGTGCACCGAAATCGATCCGCCCGGCGCTGGGCGGGAAGCACGCACCCTGACGACAGGTACGGAGAACCCGATGGTGGATCTCATCGATCTGGTGCAGACCCTGACCACCCCGCATCCGCTGGACCGCTATCTCGAACTCGTCCACCCGAGCCTGACCGTGCGCAGGCCGCGCGCGGTGATCACCGAGGTGGACCGCTCGGTCCCCGGCTCGGTGACCCTGACCCTGCGCACCCCGCGACGCCTGCGCGGACGCGCCGCGGGCCAGTACGTGCGCATCGGCGTCGTGGTCGACGGCGTGCGCCACACCCGCTGCTACTCGCCGATCGACGCCGAGGGCGGCGACGGCCGAACCCTGCGGCTGACCGTCAAGCACCACCCCGGCGGCGTGGTGTCCGGCTACCTGAACACCCGGGTGCGCCCCGGCATTGTGGTCGACATCGCCGGGCCGGAGGGAGTGTTCCGGCTGCCCGAGCCGCGGCCCGAGCGGGTGGTGCTGATCAGCGGCGGCAGTGGCATCACGCCGGTGCTGTCCATGCTGCGCACCCTCGTGGCGGAAGGACACCTCGAGCGCGACGGCCGCGAGATCGTCTTCCTGCACTACGCGCGGTCGCCCGAGGAGGTGCCGCACCTGGCCGAACTGACTGCGCTGGCGCGCAGACACCCGCGGCTGCGGCTGGAAGCGCGTTACCCCGAGCGTGGCGACGCGGGCTTCGGGCACGACGAACTGGAGCGGGTCGCGCCCTGGTTCGCCGACGCGCAGACCTACCTGTGCGGCCCGCCCGGGCTGACGGCGGCGGTGCGCACCGTCTACGAGGCCGAAGGGCTCGGCGAGCGGCTGCACAGCGAGGAGTTCACCCTGACCATCGCGCCCGCCGACCCGGCGCGGGCCCACGGCACGGTGCGCTTCAGCGCCAGCGGGGTGAGCGCTCCGAACTCCGGTGCCGCGCTGCTCGAGCAGGCCGAGTCGGCCGGGCTGAGCCCCGAGTACGGCTGCCGGATGGGGATCTGCTTCTCCTGCACGGCCGTTCGCCGCAGCGGCTGCACCCGCGACCTGCGCACCGGCGAGACCGGCTCCGATCCCGGCCAGCCGATCCAGCTGTGCGTGAGCGCGCCGGTCGGCGACGTCGACATCGACATCTGAGTGGCCCGCTGTTCCCGCGGCCGCCCGAGACATCCGAGAACGAGACGCGAGGAAATGCCATGACCCGCGAGACCGAGAAGACCCGCGAGGCCGAGAAGACCCGCGAGTCCGACAAGACCATCGAGACCGAGAAGACCATCCTGACCGAGACCGAGAACGGCCCCCTGGTGCTGAGCCCGGAGCAGGTGCGCGAACTGGGCGAGGAGCTCGACGCCCTGCGCAATCGCGTGCTCGCCGACCTGGGCGAGCGCGACCGCGAGTACATCTACTCGATCAA
>NZ_JARWRU010000377.1 GCF_029867845.1 Nocardia farcinica
CCCCCCCCCCCCCGCGGCGGTCTCGGCCAGTCCGGCGGCGTCGACATCGCACAGCGCGAGCTTCGCGCCGCGCCGGGCGAGTTCGACGGCGAGTTCGCGGCCCATGCCGGACGCGGCGCCGGTGACGACGGCGACGTGCCCCCGGTAGTCCTCTGACATTGTGGTTCCCCCTGGTGGGTGGTGTGGACGGTGTCAGGCCGCCGTGGTGGCGACCGAGAGTTCCAGTGGCACGCCCGCGGCGGCCGGGCCGACGAGCGGGACGCCCGCGCGCGGCACCGGCGGGGTGACGGGGACGTGGCGCAGCACCGGGCGGCCCCGTTCGCGCACCGGACGGGTGGCGAGCGCCGATCGCCGGCTCGGCCCGCCTGTGGCCGGATGGCGGCCGGGGTCGGGGGTGAGCGTCATCGCTTCGCCTCTCCGGCGTGCGCCCCGCCCCGGCGCGCACGCCGCGGCGAGTCCGAGGCGGACTACATGTGAATCAGATGATTCCTGTTATGGCGGGTGCTGTCAATACCTCCGGCGCGCCGCCCGCCGCCTTGCCCGCACGGCCGGGCGCGACGAGCATGGTGGCCATGAAGAGCGTCGTGATCGACGTGCACACCGGCCGGTCCGAGGTGGTGCGCGACCTGACCCCCGAATGCGCGGACTGGGTGGCCGGAATCGGCGGCGACGGCCTGCTGCACGTGTTCGTCCCGCATGCCACCGCGGGCGTCGCGGTGATGGAACTCGGCGCCCGCAGCGACGACGACCTGCTCGCCGCGCTACGCGAGCTGCTGCCCGCCGACGACCGCTGGCGGCACGCGCACGGCTCACGCGGTCACGGCCGCTCGCACGTCATGCCCGCGTTGATCGCGCCCTACGCGACGGTGCCGGTGCTCGACGGCCGTCTGATGCTCGGCACCTGGCAGTCCATCGCGCTGGTCGACCTCAATGTGGACAACCCGGACCGCCAGGTGCGACTGTCGTTCCTGCGCGACCCCTCCTGATCTCGGGCGCGGGCGGCGCTTCCGGGCGAACCACCGCGCCGCGGCCCACCCCGGTCGCAGAACAGTGATTACCCCGTTATTGG
>NZ_JARWRU010000378.1 GCF_029867845.1 Nocardia farcinica
GGTCGTGCACCACCTCTCCCGCGGGAAGGCCGGCCCCGGCGATCCCGGCGTGCGTTCCGGCCGCGTCACCGCCACGGCGGTGGCCGCCGAGAACGCCGACCACTGGCTGCTGTGCGGCCCGCGCGAGCTCGTCACCGACACCGTCGACGCCCTGCTGGCCCGGGGCGTGCCCCGCGCGGCTGTCTCGTTCGAGCTGTTCGACACCGCTCACCCGAGCGCCCCGGTCGCCGACGCGGGAGGACCGGACACCGCCGTCACCATGCGCGGCGACGCATTCGAGCTGCGCTTCGAGATGCCGCGCGGCGCGGCCGTTCTCGACGCCGCCCTGCCGCACCGCGAGGACCTGCCCTACTCCTGCCTGGGCGGCTCGTGCGGAACCTGCCTCGCCGCAGTCGATTCCGGCGCGGTGGAGCTGCCCGGCGACCCGCTGCTCGCGCTCACCGAGGCCCAGCGAGCCGCCGGCCTGACCCTGCCCTGCGTGGCCCGTCCCGTCACCGACGAGCTGACCTTGCGCTTCGTCGACCCGGGCTCGTCATCGTGGTGAGACCGACCGGGTCACCCTGGGGAGGTGAGGTCGTAGACGGTGACGCCGTCGACGACGGTGGGGGTGAAGGTCTGGCCGACCCAGTCGCTGATCCGGGAGCTCTGCGAGTCGGGGGTGGTGCCGGGGCCGCCGCGGTTGCCGCCGAGGAAGTAGTGGATCTCGCCGTCGCGGACGTACCGCTGGAACCGTTCGAGGGTGGGGGCGGGGTGGCCCCCCGTGTAACCCCCCCTAGGCCGGGCGGGGGGGGCCCCGGCCCGCGGGGCGCGCGCCGCGCCCGGGGGAACCGCGGGGGGGGGGGTCGCCGCCGTTGAAGCCGCCGATCGGCAGGACGGGGCTGCCCGCGGCCAGCTGGACGACGGCCGCGCCGGTGGAACCGACGGTGGCGGCGACCCAGGTGTAGGCGGTGGCGTCGGTCGTGAGGAGGGTGATCAGGGCGCTGCCCGGGGCCGCGGCGGCCGGGAGAGCGCCGGGTCCGCCCGGTCCGCCCGGCAGGGGCGGGCCCGGCAGGGGCTGGCCGGCTGAGCCGTTTGGGGATTCGTCGGTGGTGGCCGGGTCGGCGGTGGCCGGGGCCGGGTCGGCGAGGGTGTCGGCGGCGCCGAGGGGCAGGGTGTCGGCGGTCGCCGAC
>NZ_JARWRU010000379.1 GCF_029867845.1 Nocardia farcinica
AACACCCTGGGGCACTCCCCGCGCCGCCTGCCCCCGGGAAACCGCCGGGCCGCCCCCCCCCCCCCCCCCCCCCCCGGCCCGGCGCGGCCGCCGGGGCGTTCACGCGTGCGGGCGGATCACTCCCGCATGTGCGGGTAGCGATAGTCCGTCGGGGGCGCGAAGGTCTCCTTGATGGTGCGCGGGGCCACCCACCGCAGCAGATTCAGCGCCGACCCGGCCTTGTCGTCGGTGCCGGAGGCGCGAGCGCCACCGAAGGGCTGCTGGCCGACCACCGCGCCCGTCGGCTTGTCGTTGACGTAGAAATTGCCCGCCGCGAAGCGCAGCACGTGCGAGGCCAGGTCGATGGCGGCCCGGTCGCGCGCGAAGACCGCCCCGGTGAGGGCATAGGGCGCGGCCCGCTCGGCTTCGGCCAGCACCGCCTCGAACGCGCCCGGCTCGTTGTCGTCGTAGACGCGCACGGTCAGGATCGGGCCGAAGTACTCCGTGCTCAACGACTCGTCGCCGGGGTCGTCGCAGAGCAGGACGGTGGGTTCGACGAACCAGCCGGGGTCGTCGCGGTGACCGCCGCCCACCGCCACCGTCAAACCCGCCGCACGCGCCCTGTCCAGCGCGGCCACGTTCTTGTCATAGGCGCGCCGGTCGATCAGGGCACCGCCGAAATTGCGCAGATCGGCGACATCGCCGTAGGTCAGGTCGGCGACGGCGCCGAGGAAACGGTCGCCCATCTCCCGCCACAGCGAGCGCGGGATGTAGGCGCGCGAGGCCGCCGAGCACTTCTGCCCCTGGTACTCGAACGCCCCTCGGATCAACGCGGTCGACAACGCCTTCGGGTCGGCGGAGGGATGCGCCAGGACGAAGTCCTTGCCGCCGGTCTCGCCGACCAGCCGCGGATACCCCTGGTAGCGGCCGATATTGGCGCCCACCTCACGCCACAGGTACTGGAAGGTCCTGGTGGAGCCGGTGAAGTGGATGCCGGCCAGCCGGGGATCGGCCAGGGCCACCTCCGACAGATGCACGCCGTCGCCGGTGACCATGTTGATCACGCCGGGGGGGGGGGCGGCCGCCGCCCGCCCCCCGCGGCGGGTATTAGACGACAGCGGGGGGGGGGGGGGGGGGGGGCCCACCCCCCGGGGGGGGCGGCGACCCGGCGGGGGGGGG
>NZ_JARWRU010000380.1 GCF_029867845.1 Nocardia farcinica
CGCGCGGCCGCCCCCACGACGAGACCGGCTTGCGCCCCCCCGACGCCGCCGCCGGCCCGACCCGGGCCGGGGGCTGGGGCGGGGGCGGGGAGTTGTTCCCGGCCGGCGTGGCGCCGCGACCGCGTGGCCGTGCCGCCGACGACGAGCCCGACCCGGACGACGTGCGGGCGGTCGCCGAGGTGCCCGCCGATCTGCCCACCCGCCGTGCCGAGTTCACCGGCGGCTGGTCGGACTGGGTCGCCGAGGACGCGCCGGATCTGGTGCACGCGCCCGGCCCGGACGACGACTTCCCGGAACGGGGCGCCGACCTGGTCCGTTTCCCGTGGCCGGACGACGAGGACTACGACGAGGACCCGGCCCCCGAGCCGCCGCCCGCCCGCCTGCTGCGCGACCATCCGGCCACCCGCCGGGCCAGGACGGTGATCGTGGCGGTGATCGCGGTGCTGGTGCTGATCGCCTCGGCGGTCGGCGCGCTGGTGCTGGTGCGGTTGTCCGCCGACCGGCCGGGCGCCGCGCCCGCGCAGGCGCCGATGCGGTTCACCGCGGGCAGCGCGCAGGCCGGGATCACCACCGGCTGCCCGACCGAGCACTTCGACCGGGTGCTGCGCAGCGCGGCCCCCGGTGGGGACGCCTCGGGGCCGGAGGCGGTGCTCGGCTTCCAGTACGCCTACTACGTGGACCGCTCCGGCGAGCGCGCCAGGCAGTTCGTCGCCCCGGAGGCCGCCGTGCCCGGCGCGGAGATCATCCAGCGCGGCATCGACACGGTCCCGGCGGGCACCACGCACTGCGTGCGGGTGACCACGCTGAGCGAGCGGCCCGGCGGGGAGGGCGCGTACGCGGTGGAGGTCACCGAGTATCGGCCCGGTGGCGCGCCCGCCACGTACAACAAGCAGACGGTCACCACCGCGGTGGTCGGCGGCCGGGTGCTCATCACGAGCATCACGGCCGGGTGAAGGAGAGCTGAGAGCGATGGGAGAGGACTGGAGCCGCTGGCTCGACGAGGCGCCCGACCGGGGCGAACCGCCGAGCCACGATGCGCGTACCAAGGCTCCGGTGGTGCGGTTCCGGCGGCGGGCCGGTGGGGACGGTGACGGGGTTCTGGGTCAGCGGTCGATCCTGGTGGTCGGCGGCTGTGGCGGGGCGGGCACGACGACGACGGCGCTCGGCATCGCCGGTGAGCTCGGTGTCGCGGGGACGCCGACGGTGGCCGTCGACGCGACCGCCGCGGGCGGCGACATCGCGCTGCGCGGCGCCGACGAGCATCTGCACCCGATCAGCCTGCAGTCGTGGCTGTACGGCCGCGGCGACGACGAGCCCGCGCCGTTGAAGGAGTGCCTCTCCCGCGCGACGTCGGGGATCGGCCTGTTGTGGCGTGACGCCGCGCCGCTGCGGCGGCGCGCCAGTTATCTGACGGTGGCGCGCGCGGTGGCCGACGCGGGCTACACCGCCGTCTACGACGGCGGCCACCCGATCGCGAGCCGCCAGCTGCGGCCGCTGCTCGACGACGGCGACATCGCCCTCGTGCTCACCATCGCGGCGCGACCGGACGCGGCCAATCGCCTGCGGGTGACGCTGGAATGGCTCGACGACGAGTTCGGCGAGGCCGCCGAGGGGCAGGGCAACGGCATCGTCGGCGACACCACGCTGGTCATCTCGCACCAGGCGCCCGGTGGCGACTCCCGCGTCGCCGACCATCTGCGCGAGCACCTGTCCGGCTGGGTCCGCGACATCGTCGAGGTTCCCTACGATCCGCACCTGGCCCGCGGGGAGCTGGTGTGTCACGCCGAACTGGCCGAGCGGACCCGCCGCGCCTACGCGCGGCTCGTGGAAGGGGTGGCGTCGTGACCGCCGCGATGCGGCTGCGCCGCAAACTCGATCCCCGCCCGGTGGGCGTCGTCGCGCCGCCGGAATCGCGCCGGGCCCCGGTGTGGGACCGCCCGGTGCCCGGTGTCGGCCGCGCCCCGCTGGTGTGGCTGCTCGGCGTGCACGGTGGCGCGGGCGCCACCACCCTGGCGCACGTGCTCGCGCCCGCCGCCGACGCCAGCCGCCGGTGGCCGGGTGTGTTCGACCGGGAATCGCCGTTCGTGGTGCTCGTCGCGCGCGAGACCATCTCCGGGCTGACCCGCGCGCACGACCTGCTGCGCCAGCACCACTTCGGTTTCGGCGGTCCCTCCGAGGTGCTCGGGCTGGTCACGGTCGCGGCGCGGCCGGGCCGGATGCCCGCCGAGATCCGCCGCTACCGGGAACTGGTCGGCTCGCTGGCCGGTCCGGTCTGGCAGGTGCCCTGGTACGAGGAATGGACCCTGGTCGAGCCCGAGCAACTGCCGATCTGGACGCCGGGCGACCCGATGCCGGAACGCAAACGCAAGATCGACCCGCTCGACGAGGTGCCGGTCGAGGTTCGTGAGCTGGGGGCTGACATCGTCGACGCGGTACGTGAGAAGCTTGACAGCAGAACGGATTTCGCAGACGACGATGTGACCGATCCGCCGTACGAGAAAGGGCCCCGATGAGCATGTTCCTCTTGGCTGTTCAGGACACCTACGACGTCGTGCTCGCCCAGGTCGGCAACCCGACCCCCGAGGCGCCCCCCGGATCGGAGAAGATCCTGCAGCTGGTGCGCTACCTGACCTGGTTCGTGTTGCTGTCGGGGATCTGCGGAATCATCTACGCGGGCGGCAGATTCGCCTGGGAACGCTGGTCCGGCGGCGGGCTGGAGTCGCCGAAGATGGTGGCGGGCGCGATGATCGGTGGCGCGGTGGCCACCAGCGCGGGCACCATCATGAACGCTGTGATCGGTACGTAAGGGTAAGGGTCGGGGAATGACCACGCGTGGAATGCGGGCGGAGCTCGTGCGGGAAGAACTGCTCGCCTACAAGCAGATGCCGTCGGAGGTGCTGGAGCCGCTGATGCAGCTGCTGAACTGGCTGCTGTGGTTCGTGCTGATCATCTGCCTGTCCTGGATGATCCTGTCCGCGGGCAGACTGTGGATCGCCTTCCGCACCGATCTGGCCGCCAACGACGCCTCGCACGGCGTGCTGATGAGCCTCATCGGCGCGATCGTGGCCAGCGGGGCCACCAGCATCGCGCTGGCGTTCCTTCCGGCGTGAGTGCGGGGCGGACCATGACGACGGCGGTGATGGTGGGCGCGGTCGCGCTCACCGCGGCGGTG
>NZ_JARWRU010000381.1 GCF_029867845.1 Nocardia farcinica
GATCTCGACTGGCCGTATGCGGTATCGCTCGGGTGTGAGTGCCATGCCCGCGCACGGTAGGGGCGGCGGGGGGGGAGCCGCCCCGCCCCCGCTTTGTCAGCCCATAGCCCCCCAGTGCCGCCGCCCCCGGGCGCGGCCACCCCCGGCGACGCGCCCCCCCCCCCGCCGGGCAGGCGCGCAGAGCGTGCTCGATCTCGGCGAGTTCGATGCGGTAACCGCGCACCTTGACCTGGAAGTCGCGACGCTGCACGAAGACCAGCTGTCCGTCGGCGGTCCAGCGCACCATGTCGCCGGTGCGGTAGAGGCGGCTGCCCGGCTCGCCGAACGGGTCGGCGACGAAGCGTTCCGCGGTGAGGTCGGGCCTGCCGTGGTACCCGGTGGCCAACTGCGCGCCGCCGAGGTAGAGCTCGCCGGTCACGCCGGTGGGGACGGGGTGCAGGCGGTCGTCCAGCACGTACACGCGAGTGCCTGCCTCGGGGACGCCGATCGGGACGATCGCGCCGGTCTCACCCGCCGTGGTGCGATAGCGGGTGACCGAGACCGCGGCCTCGGTGGGACCGTAGAGGTTGTCCAGGCGCGCGCCGGTGCGGGCGGCGGTGCGGTCGACGGTCTCGGTGGGCAGCGGTTCGCCGATGACCAGCAGCCTGCGCAGCGCCGCGGGCAGCGGGCCGTCGGCGACCTCGGTGAGCATGGCCAGTTGCGAGGGCACCAGGGTGAGGGTGGTGACCCCGGCGCGCGCGATCAGCTCGAGCATGCCGTGCGGATCGCGGTGCGCGCCCTCCGGGGCGAGCACGAGCGCCGCGCCGGTGCGCGGGGCCAACCAGAACTCCCAGACCGACAGGTCGAAGGCGGCGGAGGTGTGCAGCAGCACGGCGTCGTCGGTGGTCAGGCCGTATTCGGACTGCATCCACTCCAGCTGGTGGGTGACGGCGGACTGCGGCAGCACCACGCCCTTTGGCGCGCCGGTGGAGCCGGAGGTGAAGATGATGTACGCGGGGTCCGCCGGCCGGGCCGGTCGGGTCAGCTCGTAGGGGCGGACCGGGTGCGCGCTGATCCCGGCGGCGATCACCGCGGCGGTGTCGACGTCGAGCACGATCTCGTGTGCGGCCACCGACTCCGGCAGCATCGGATTGCTCGCCGAGATCAGCACCAGCGCGGGATCGGCGGCGGCCAGCACCGCCACGGTGCGCTCGAGCGGGTGCGCCGGGTCGAGCGGGACATAGGCCGCGCCCGCGGTGAGCACCGCGTACATGGCGGTCAGCAGTTCGGTGCTGCGCGGAATGGCAAGGGCGACAACGGTGTCCGGGCCGATGGCGCGCGCGATGAGCACCCTGGCCAGGCGGTTGACCGCGGCGGCGAACTCGCCGTAGGTGAGCCTGCGGTCACCGTCGACGACAGCCACGACGTCCGGGGTACGGGCGGCCTGGGCGTGGAAGCCCGCGGCAAGGGTTCCGGCGGCAAGGGTTCCAGCGGCACAGACCCGGTCGGGCCGGTTCCAGCCGTGCACGATGCGGTCGGTCTCGGCGGCGTCGAGCAGCGGCAGGTCACCGACCGGGGTGTCCGGCGCGGTGAGCACCGCCTCGAGCAGCCTGCGCAGCCTGCCCGCGATGTTGGCGACGGTGGATTCGTCGAACAGGGCGGTCGCGTAGGTGATGGCGGCGTCCATGCCCGCGGGCGCGCCGTCGGCGGTGTGCCGGTCGGTGACCACCAGGTGCAGGTCGAACTGGGAGACCTCGGTGTCGAAATCGACCGCGGCGGCGGTGATCCCGTCCAGGTCGACCTCGGCCTCGGCCTGGTTGTGGAAGGAGAAGCCGACCTGGAACAGCGGATGCCGCGCGGTGGAGCGCTCCGGGTTGACCACCTCGACGAGCCGTTCGAAGGGGATGTCGGCGTGCGCGAAGGCGGCCAGGTCGGCTTCACGCACCGCGGCCAGCAGATCGGTGAAGCTCGCGCCTGGCTCGACCCGGGCGCGCAGCACCAGGGTGTTGACGAACATGTCGACCGACCGGCCGCGCCCGGCCGTGGCCTCCACCCGGGGCAGGCACGTCGACTTCACCGTCGACGCCGCCACACACGCCGCGCTCACCGAACTGGCCCGCGCCAACGGCGCCACCCCGTTCATGGTCGTGCACGCCGCCTTCGCGGTGCTGTTGGCGCGGCTGTCGGGCACCGACGACATCGCCGTCGGCACCCCGGTGGCCGGTCGCGGCGCGGCCGAACTCGACGAC
>NZ_JARWRU010000382.1 GCF_029867845.1 Nocardia farcinica
CGATCTGGTAGGGATCGACGCCGTCGACCCAGTCCACGACGCGCAGCCCCAGCTCACCGGCGGCGGAGTCGGCCAGGCCGGGCAGTTCCAGCTTGGGCACGACCACGGTGGGTGTCGCGCCGTCGGAGGTGATGACCAGGCAGGTGAGCCGCTCGAAGGACTGGGCCGCCGAGCCGATGAGATAGCGCAGATCCGGGCCAGGGGTGATGAGCAGGGCGTCGATGCTGGCCGAGCGCATCGCGGCCACCGCGCGCTCGAGCCGGTCCCGGTAGACATCCGCGGCGAACCTGGCGTGCGTGTGCGAACTCATACCCGTCGACCCTACCCGGCGTGGGCAACCCCCGAGCGATCAGCGGTGTAGCGGCGTCGATTCGTCGGTGCGGCGCGGTAGCCTCGGCCGCGTGACCTCTGCTGCGACTCCCGGCGGCCCGCTGCTGCTGCTCGACGGCGCCAGTCTCTGGTTCCGCGCCTTCCACGCCATCCCCGACAAGCTCACCGCCGCGGACGGCCGCTCGGTGAACGCCGTGCGCGGCTTCACCGACATGGTGGCCTCGCTGATCACCCGGTTCGGCCCGAGCAGGCTGGTGGTGGCGCTCGACCTGGACTGGCGGCCCCGGTTCCGGGTGGAGCTGGTGCCCTCCTACAAGGCGCACCGGGTGGCCGAGCAGGGCCCGCCCGACGCGGAGGAGGTGCCCGACACGCTGACCCCGCAGGTGGACATGATCCTGGAGGTGCTCGCCGCGGCGGGCATCGCCACCGGCGGCGCGGCGGGGCTGGAGGCCGACGACGTGCTCGGCACCCTCGCCCACCGTGAACGCCGCGACGAGGTGGTGGTCGTCAGCGGCGACCGTGACCTGCTGCAACTGGTGCGCGACGACCCCGCCCCGCCGGTCCGGGTCTTCTACGCGGGCCGGGGCCTGGCCAAGGCCGAACTGTTCGGCCCAGCCGAGGTGGCCGCCAAATACCATGTGCCGCAAGAGGTCGCCGGTCCCGCCTACGCCGATCTCGCCACGCTGCGCGGCGACGCTTCCGACGGCCTGCCCGGGGTGGCTGGCATCGGCGAGAAGTCCGCGGCGACCCTCATCTCCCGGTTCGGTTCGCTGGAGGCGCTGCGCGCGGCGGTCGCCGATCCCGACGCCGACCTCGCGCCCGCCGCCCGCGCGAAGCTGACCGCGGCCGCGGACTATCTGGACGCGGCGGCCCGGGTGGTGCGGGTGGTGCGCGACGCCGATGTCGAGCTGTCCCGGCCGGACGTGCTGCCCACCGAACCGGCCGACCTCGACGGCCTGCTCGCCCTCGGCGCGGCGTACAACGCCGAGAGCCCGGTGCGGCGTCTCGTGAAAGCGCTTGCGGCGCCGCGCGGGGGGGCGCGGCGCCCCCCCCCCCCCCCCCCAAGGGCCGCGGTATAAACGAGACACGAAAAGCACCCCCG
>NZ_JARWRU010000383.1 GCF_029867845.1 Nocardia farcinica
CCCCGGGCCGTTGGGGGCGGCGCCGCTGCCGTTTGTCCGGGGGCAGGGGCCCCGTGGCGGGTACCTGGACTATCTGGGCGGGTCAGACCTTGACGATCTGGGCGTCGCCCTGCCCGCCGCCGCCGCACAGCGCGGCCGCGCCGATGCCGCCGCCACGGCGCTTCAACTCCAGCGCCAGGTGCAGCACGATGCGCGCGCCGGACATGCCGAGCGGGTGACCGATGGCGATGGCGCCGCCGTTGACATTGACCTTCGCCGGGTCGATGCCCAGCTTGCGGGTCGAGGCGATGCCGACCGCCGCGAACGCCTCGTTGATCTCCACCAGATCCAGATCAGCCGGCGAGATGCCCTGCTTGGCGCAGGCCTTGGCGATCGCGTTGGCGGGCTGGTCCTGCAGAGTCGAGTCGGGACCGGCCACCACGCCCGCGGCGCCGATCTCGGCGATCCAGCTCAGGCCGAGCTGCTCGGCCTTCTCCTTGCTCATCACGACGACCGCGGCCGCGCCGTCGGAGATCTGCGAGGCCGAGCCCGCGGTGATGGTGCCGTCCTTGCGGAAGGCAGGGCGCAGCGAGGCCAGCGACTCCGCGGTGGTGTTGGCGCGGATGCCCTCGTCGGAGGTCACCATGACCGGATCGCCCTTGCGCTGCGGCACCGCGACCGGGACGACCTCCTCGTCGAAGACGCCGTTCTTCCACGCCGCCGCCGCGCGCTGGTGCGAGGCCGCGGCGAAGGCGTCCTGGTCCTCGCGGCTGATCGGGTCGCGGTCGTTGCCCTGCTCGGTGAGCAGGCCCATCGCCTGGTCGGTGAAGATGTCGTGCAGGCCGTCGTAGGCCATGTGGTCGCGTAGGTTCACATCGCCGTACTTGAAGCCCTCGCGGCTCTTCTCCAGCAGATGCGGCGACTGGCTCATCGACTCCTGGCCGCCCGCCACGATGATCTCGTGCTCGCCGGCGCGGATGAGCTGGTCGGCCAGGGCGATGGCGTTGATGCCCGACAGGCAGACCTTGTTCAGGGTCAGCGCGGGCACGTCCATCGGGATGCCGCCTGCCACCGCGGCCTGACGCGCCGGGATCTGACCCGCGCCCGCGGTCAGCACCTGCCCCATGATCACGTACTCGACCAGCTCGGGCGCCACGCCGCCCTTCTCCAGAGCCGCCTTGATGGCGAAACCACCGAGGTCCGAACCCGAGAAGGACTTCAGACCGCCGAGCAGCCGGCCGACCGGCGTCCTGGCGCCGGAGACGATGACGGAAGTGGTCACGACGAGCCTCGCATTCCTCGCGGCCTCGCCGGCGCGCGGCGGGGCCCGATCTTCGAAAGATCGATGTCGACAGGGTTCTACCCCACGGTAGCCGGTCATCCGCACCGGACATCGCGCAGGTGGAGCGCTACCGTCGAGGTGTGAGCAACGCAAACGAGACTTCCTTCATCCCCGGCGACTACGTGGTGGCCGTCGACCACGTCGGCGTGGCCGTGCCCGATCTGGACGCCGCCATCGCCTGGTACGCCGAGAACCTCGGCATGATCGAGACCCACCGGGAGATCAACGAGGCCCAGGGCGTGCACGAGGCCATGCTCTCGTTGCCCGGCGCCCCCGACGGCGCCACCGCCCTGCAGTTGCTGGCGCCGCTCGACGAGACCTCCACCATCGCCAAGTTCATCGATCGCAGCGGACCGGGCCTGCAGCAGCTCGCCTACCGCGTCACCGACATCGACGCCGTCTCCACCTACCTACGCGAGCGCGGGCTGCGTTTGCTGTACGAGGCCCCGCGCCGTGGAACCGCCGATTCCCGCATCAATTTCATCCACCCGAAGGATGCTGGCGGTGTGCTGGTCGAGCTGGTCGAACCCAACCCGGATGTTACGCACTAGTATCGCCGTCGGAGCGGGGAAAGTCGGACAGTTCACATTCGCGGTCGAGTCACCATCACCCGGTGACAGGCTGTAGTTTGTGTGCCATGTCGTCACCTGAGTCCGATCGCAATCGCTTCGTCGCGTTGCCCTTCACCGTCGTTCGGAAGGGCTATGCGCAAGACGAGGTGCGTAACTACTTCGACCGTTTCGATGCCGAGCTGAGGGTCACGGCCACCGACCGCGATGCCGCCGCGGCCCAGGCCCGTAATCTCGCCGCGCAGCTCGAGGACGCGCGGGACGAGATCGACGAGCTCCGTAAGGAAGTCGATCGCCTGTCGGTCCCGCCGACCACGGCCGAAGGCATGTCCGACCGCATCTCCCGGATGCTGCGCCTGGCCTCCGACGAGGCCAGTGAGGTCAGGGCCCTGGCCCAGGCCGAGGCCGCCGAGATGGTGTCGATCGCCGAGCAGCAGGCCGCGGAGATGCGCGGCAAGTACGAGTCGCTGCTGGCCGAGACCAAGGAGAAGCGCGAGGCGCTCGACATCGAATACGAGCAGACCCTCGCCAACGCCCGCACCGAGTCGGCGAAGATCATCGAGGCCGCACAGGCCGAGGCCGAGCGCATCCTCAAGGAGGCCGAGGCCAAGCGCAAGGCGGCGCAGCAGGACTTCGAGGTCACGATGTCCGAGCGGCGCACCAAGCTCACCCGCCAGATGGAGGAGCTGGAGGCCACCAGCCGCGCCGAGGCCGCGCAGCGGATCAAGGACGCCACCGACGAGGCCAACCGTCTCATCACCTCGGCGACCCAGACCTCCGAGCGCAAGATCGCCCACGCCAAGGAACTGGCCGAGGAGATGCGCGTGCTGCGCGGCCGGGTGCTGGCCCAGCTGCTCGGCATCCGTGGTCAGCTCGACTCGGTTCCGGCCATGCTGGCCGCGGTCAACCGGGAGAGCGAGCTGCTCGACGGCGTGCCGGAGCAGCGCAAGATCGGTGGCGGCCAGCCGAAGTCGGTCGGCGCCCGCACCACCAAGGCGATCCCCGAAGCGGCCGCCGAGGACGAGGACATCGAAGCCGACGAGCGCGAAGCCGCCGATATCGCCAACTGACCCGGATCACTCCGAAAGGCGACGACGCGGTCATCTCCACAGTTCAGCCCTGAAGGGGGGCGCCGGGGGGGGGGGGGGGGGGGGGGGGGGACGGGAGGTGGTGTACGGCGGGGGC
>NZ_JARWRU010000384.1 GCF_029867845.1 Nocardia farcinica
GCCGTTGAGCAGCAGCGTCTGCTGGGTCTCGGCCAGGCCGAGCTCCCAGGGGCCGCCCGCGTGCTTGAGCGAGGTCAGCGGCGAGGCGCCGGTGCCGCCGTCGTGGCCGGAGATCAGCACCACGTCGGCGTGCGCCTTGGACACGCCCGCGGCGACGGTGCCGACGCCGGGCTCGGCGACAAGTTTCACGTGAATCCGCGCCTGCGGATTCGCGTTCTTCAGGTCGTGGATGAGCTGCGCCAGATCCTCGATCGAGTAGATGTCGTGGTGCGGCGGCGGGGAGATCAGGCCGACGCCGGGCGTGGAGTGCCGCACCTCGGCGACCCACGGGTACACCTTGTGCGCGGGCAGCTGACCGCCCTCGCCCGGCTTGGCGCCCTGGGCCATCTTGATCTGGATGTCGGTGCAGTTGGTCAGGTAGTGCGCGGTCACGCCGAAGCGGCCGGAAGCCACCTGCTTGATCGCGCTGCGCCGCCAGTCGCCGTTCTCCTCGACCTCGAAGCGGGCCGGATGCTCGCCGCCCTCACCGGAGTTCGAGCGGCCGCCGAGGCGGTTCATCGCGATGGCCAGCGTCTCGTGCGCCTCCGCCGAGATGGAGCCGTAGCTCATCGCGCCGGTGGAGAACCGCTTGACGATCTCCGAGACCGGCTCGACCTCCTCGATCGGAATGGGCGCCCGCGCACCGGTCTTGAACTTGAACAGGCCGCGCAGCGAGGCCAGCCGCTCGGACTGGTCGTCGACCAGCTTGGTGTACTCCTTGAAGATCGAGTACTGGCCGGTGCGGGTGGCGTGCTGGAGCTTGAACACCGTGTCCGGGTTGAACAGGTGGTACTCGCCCTCGCGTCGCCACTGGTACTCGCCGCCCACCTCGAGCTCGCGGTGCGCGCGCTCGAAGCGGTTCTCCAGGAAGGCGACCCGGTGCCTGGCGGCGACGTCGGCGGCGATCTCGTCGAGGCCGATGCCGTCCAGCGGCGAGCGCAGGCCGGTGAAGTACTCGTCGACCAGGCTCTGCGACAGGCCGATCACCTGGAACAGCTGCGCGCCGTTGTAGGAGGCCAGGGTGGAGATGCCCATCTTGGACATCACCTTGAGCACGCCCTTGCCCGCGGCCTTGATGTAGTTGGCGACGGCCTTCTCGTAATCGCTCTCGATGCTGCCGGTGCCCAGGTCGAGCGCGCCGCGCTCGAGCATGTCCTCGATGGTCTCGAAGGCCATGTAGGGGTTGATGGCGCCCGCGCCGAAGCCGACCAGCATGGCCATGTGGTGCACCTCGCGGGCGTCACCGGCCTCCACGATCAGGCCGACCTTGGTGCGGGTGCGCTCGCGGACCAGGTGGTGGTGCACCGAGGAGGTCAGCAGCAGCGAGGGGATCGGGGCCAGCTTCTCGTTGGACTCGCGGTCGGAGAGCACGATCAGCTTGGCGCCGCCCTCGATGGCGGCCGAGACCTGGGTGTTGATGGCCGCCAGCGCCTTGCGCAGGCCCTTGCCGCCCTTCTTCACCGGGTACAGGCCGCGCACGACCACCGACCGCAGCTCCGGCTGGGAGCCGTCGTCGTTGATGTGGACCAGCTTGGCCAGCTCGTCGTTGTCCAGGATCGGCTGCTCGATGGCGATCTGCTTGCACGACTCCGGGCCGGGGTGCAGCAGGTCGGCCTCGGTGCCGAGGTTGCGCTTGAGGCTGGTGACGACCTCTTCCCGGATCGCGTCCAGCGGCGGGTTGGTGACCTGCGCGAACAGCTGGGAGAAGTAGTCGAACAGCAGCCGCGGGCGCGCCGAGAGCACCGCGATCGGGGTGTCGGTGCCCATCGAGCCCAGGGCCTCGCCGCCGGTCTTGGCCATCGGCGCGAGCAGGATGTTCAGTTCCTCGTTGGTGTAGCCGAAGATCTGCTGACGGATCAGCACGCGGTCGTGCGACATGTGCACGTGCGGGCGGTCCGGCAGGTCGGCCAGGCGGGTCACGCCCTCGTCCAGCCACTGCTGGTAGGGGTGCTCGGAGGCCAGCTGGGTCTTGATCTCGTTGTCGTCGACGATGCGGCCCTGCGAGGTGTCGACCAGGAACATGCGGCCCGGCTGCAGGCGGGCCTTGCGGACCACCTTGGACGGGTCGATGTCGAGCACGCCGACCTCGGAGGCCATGACGACCAGGCCGTCCTCGGTGACCCAGATGCGGCTGGGGCGCAGGCCGTTGCGGTCGAGCACGGCGCCCACGACGGTGCCGTCGGTGAAGCAGACCGAGGCCGGGCCGTCCCAGGGCTCCATGAGCATGGAGTGGTACTCGTAGAAGGCGCGCAGCTGCGGGTCCATGCTGTCGTGCCGCTCCCAGGCCTCCGGGATCATCATCAGCACGGCGTGCGGCAGCGAGCGGCCGCCCAGGTGCAGCAGCTCGAGCACCTCGTCGAAGCGCGCGGTGTCGCTGGCCTTCGGCGTACAGACCGGGAAGATCTTGGCCAGCCGGTTGTTGCCCGCGGAGTCGGTGCCGAACACGTCGCTGTTCAGCAGTGCCTCACGCGCGCGCATCCAGTTCTCGTTGCCGGTGACGGTGTTGATCTCACCGTTGTGGGCCACCCGGCGGAACGGATGGGCCAGCGGCCAGGACGGGAAGGTGTTGGTGGAGAAGCGGGAGTGCACGATGCCGAGCGCCGACTCCACGCGGTCGTCCTGGAGGTCCAGGTAGAACGCGCGCAGCTGCGGGGTGGTGAACATGCCCTTGTAGACGAAGGTCTGCCCGGACAGGCTCGGGAAGTACACCGTCTCGCGGCCGGTCGCGCCCTCGCCCGCGCCCTGGTTGCCCAGCTCGTGCTCGACGCGCTTGCGGATCACGTAGGCCCGGCGCTCCAGGTCCATGCCGGACAGCTGCTCGGCGGAGTTCTTCGGCGAAGCGATGAAGATCTGCCGGAAGGTGGGCATGGCGTCGCGCGACAGCGCGCCGAGCGAGCTGTCGTCGATGGGGACCTCACGCCAGCCGAGGACCTCGAGGCCCTCTTCCTTGACGATCTTCTCCACGCCGTAGGCAGCCCTGGCCGCCTCGCGCCGCGCCTGCGGGAGGAAGGCGATGCCGGAGGCGTAGGAGCCCTCGGGAGGCAGCTCGAAGCCGGCGACGGCACGGAAGAAACGGTCCGGAATCTGGATCAGGATGCCCGCGCCGTCGCCGGAGTTCGGCTCGGCGCCCGCGGCACCGCGGTGCTCCAGGTTCAACAGGGCCGTGATGGCCTTGTCGACGATGTCGCGGCTACGACGGCCGTGCATGTCGACGACGAACGCGACACCGCAGGCGTCGTGTTCGTTCGCCGGGTCGTAGAGACCGATGGGTCCAGGTGACCTGTGGCCAGGAAGTTGCGTCATGCCTCTGCCTTCAAGAAAGTGGCCTTCGGAGAAAGACCGAGGGGGAAGGGTCTTTCGTTGAACGCCTCCGTCAAGACTGCGCCCGTACGATCCGAAACCAGCCGCGCTGATGGTTCCGGCGTGCAGTCACGTCTCCAGTTGTCCACCCGCTGGTTGATACAAGTGGGTGCTCGGCGGTAACGGAACGCTTACACGTTCCTTACCTCCGCGCGGATGCTCGCCCACTACTGTGGGCACCGGCTTCGAGAGCCCGAGCAGGCGAGGTGCCGAGCGTTTGTGGCGTTCGGCGTAAGAGCAAACGATAAGTCAGGTCCGGGGCCCAACCAACTTAGGTGGTGCTATAA
>NZ_JARWRU010000385.1 GCF_029867845.1 Nocardia farcinica
GGATCGCGGTGACCGTCCGGCCTGGCCACGACCAGGCGCGCGCCGATCTGCAACGGCCAGAAGAACTCCCACACCGACACGTCGAAGGTGGCCGGGGTCTTCTGCAGCACCACGTCGTCGCGGGTCAGCTCGTACTCCGACTGCATCCACACCAGGCGGTTGACGATGGCCGCGTGGGTCACCGCCACGCCCTTCGGCCTGCCGGTGGAACCGGAGGTGAAGATCACGTACGCGGTGTTGTCCGGCCGCAGCGGGGCGCGGCGGTCGGCGTCGGTGAGCGGGGTGTCGGCGTAGGCCGACAGGTCGACGCGGTCGATCTCGACCGTGGCCGCCGCGCCGGCGTCGAACGCGTCGGCGGCGGTGGTCAGCACGCAGACCGGCTCGGCCACGTCCAGCACGTAGGCGATGCGGTCGGCCGGGTGATCGGGGTCGAGCGGCACGTAGGCGCCGCCCGCCGCGCTCACCGCGTACATACCGATCACCAGGTCCAGCGAGCGGCGCATGCCGAGGGCGACCATCGACTCCGGTCCGACACCCAGTTCGACCAGGTGGCGGGCCAGGGCGTGCACCCTGGCGGCGAACTCGCCGTAGGACAGACTCGTCCCCTCGAACGTCAGCGCGACGGTGTCGGGGGTGCGCGCCGCCTGCGCCTCGAACATCGAGACCAGGGTGGCCTCGGGGTCCACCGGGCGGGCGGTGGCGTTCCACTGCGCGAAGCGGGTGCGCTCGACGCCGTCGAGCAGCTCCACATCACCCACCGGCAGCGCCGGGTCGGCGACCACACCGGACAGCATCCGCACCAGGCGCTCGGCGAAGCCGGCGACGGTCGCGGCGTCGAACAGGTCGGTGGCGTAGGCGATCTCGGCCTTGGTGCCCTCGGCGGTGGTGGTGACGTTCAGGTGCAGGTCGATCTTGGCGGTCACCACGTCCAGCGGCAGCCCGGAGACCTCGAGGCCGGGCAGCTCGAAGTGGGTCTCGCCGGTGTTCTGGAACGACAGCATGACCTGGAACAGCGGGTGCCTGGCCTGCGAGCGGGCCGGGTTGAGCAGTTCCACCAGCCGCTCGAACGGCAGGTCGGCGTTGCCGAAGGCGCTCAGGTCGATCTCGCGCACCCGCGTGAGCAGATCGGTGAACGACTCGGCCGGGTCGACGAAGCTGCGCAGCACCAGCGTGTTGACGAACATGCCGATGGCGTCGTCGAGCGCGGCCTCGCCGCGGCCGGCGACCACGGTGCCGACGGCGATGTCGTCGCTGCCGGACAGCCGCGACAGCAGGGCCGCGAAGGCCGCGTGCACCACCATGAACAGGCTGGCGCCGTTGGCGCGGCCCAGCTCGTCCAGACCGGCGACCAGCTCGTCGGACAGCGAGAACTCGTGCACGCCACCGCGATTGGACGCCACGGCCGGACGCTTGCGATCCGCGGGCAGGTCGAGCTGGTCGGGCAGGCCCGCCAGGGTCTTCGACCAGTAGGCCACCTGCGCGGAGATGACCGACTCCGGGTCGTCCTCGGAGCCGAGCACCTCGCGCTGCCACAGCGCGTAGTCGGCGTACTGCACCGGCAGCGGCGTCCAGCCCGGCGCCGCGCCGCGGGAGCGGGCGGCGTAGGCGACCATGACGTCGCGGGCCAGCGGGCCCACCGACCAGCCGTCGCCGGAGACGTGGTGCACCACGAACACCAGCACATGGGTGACCGGCTGGGAGCCGTCCACCGAACCGGCGACACGGAACAGCGCCGCGCGCACCGGGACCTCGCTGGTGACGTCGAAACCGGTGAGCACCAGCTCGGTCACCCGGTCGGGGAGTTCGGTGTGCTCCACCAGGATCGGGGTGAGGTCGGGCACGTGGCGCGGATCGCCCGCGGGCAGGATGACCTGCACGCCCTGGCCTTCGGCGTTCTCCGGGTAGACGGTGCGCAGCACCTCGTGCCGGTCGATCACGTCGGACACCGCGCGGCGCAGCGCCTCGACGTCGAGGTCGCCCACCATGCGCACCGCGAGCGGGATGTTGTTGACCGCGGTGTCGCTGTCGAAGCGGTTGAGGAACCACATGCGCTGCTGGGTCAGCGAGAGCGGGATCTCCGCCGGGCGCGGGCCAGCCGTGAGGGCGCGGCGCTGCCTGCTGCCCGCCCGCTCGGCGGTGCGGGCCGCCAGCGCGGCCACCGTCGGCGCCTCGAACAGCTCGCGCACGGCCAGGCCGGCGTCGAGCGCCTCGTTCACGCGGGCCACCACCCGGGTGGCCAGCAGCGAGTTGCCGCCGAGGGCGAAGAAGTCGTCGTCGAGACCGACCTCGTCGACGCCGGGCAGCAACTCGGCGAAGACCGAGGCCACCGCCTGCTCGGCGGGGGTGCTCGGGGCGCGGAAGCTCGCCGTGGAGACGAACTCCGGCTCCGGCAGCGCCCTGCGGTCGAGCTTGCCGTTCGGGGTGAGCGGCAGCTCGGCCAGCACCACGATCGCGTCCGGCACCATGTAGGCGGTCAGGAATCCGGCGACCTGCTCGCGCACCGCCACCGGGTCGATCGCGGCGCCGGCGCCGGGCACCACGTAGCCGACCAGGCGGTCGCCCGCGTGCTCGTCGGCGCGGACCAGGACGACGGCCTGGCGCACACCCGCGACCTGCTCGAGCGCGGCCTCGATCTCGCCGAGTTCGATGCGGAAGCCGCGCAGCTGCACCTGCTGGTCGCTGCGGCCCGCGTACTCGATGGCGGCGGTCTCGGCGGAGCCCGCCCAGCGGCCGACGTCGCCGGAGCGGTACATGCGCGTGCCCGGCTCGCCGAACGGGTTCGCCACGAAGCGGGTCGCGGTCAGGCCGGGGCGGCCGAGATAGCCGCGGGCCAGCTGCTCGCCGGTCACGTGGATCTCGCCCGCCACGCCGATCGGGGTCGGCGCGAGCCGGTCGTCGAGCACATAGGCCGACAGTCCGGGCAGGGCGCGCCCGCTCACGCTGGCCGGGTTGCCGGCCAGCGCCTCGTCCAGGGCCAGGTACGACACGTGCACCGTGGTCTCGGTGATGCCGTACATGTTCACCAGCCGCGGGGCGTCGGCCGGGTGGCGCTCGTACCAGCGGCGCAGCTGCCGCAGGTCCAGCGCCTCACCGCCGAAGATCACGTAGCGCAGCGCGAACTCGCCCGCGTCACCGGCCGCCGCGGCGGCGCGGTCGGCCTCGACCAGCTGGGAGAAGGCCGACGGGGGCTGGTTGAGCACGGTGACCCGCTCGCGGACCAGCAGCTCGCGGAACTGCTCGGGCGAACGCGAGGTCAGGTAGTCGACCACGACCACCGAGCCGCCGTAGGCCAGCGCGCACCACAGCTCCCACACCGAGAAGTCGAAGGCGTAGGAGTGGAACAGCGTCCACACGTCGGCCGGGCCGAACCCGAACAGCGGCTGGGTGTTGGCGAACAGCCGCACCGCGTCGCGGTGGGTGACCGCCACGCCCTTGGGCACACCGGTGGAACCGGAGGTGTAGATGACGTAGGCCAGGTTGTCCGGCCGCAGCGGCGCCAGGCGGTCGGCGTCGGTCACCGGCGCCTCGCTGCCCGCCCCGGCCTCGGCCTCGTCCAGCAGCACGACCGGAACATCGACGGCCGGAACGGATTCCGCGTCGGCTCCGGTGGTCAGCACGCACACCGGGGCGGCGTCGGAGAGCATGAACTCGAGCCGCTGCACCGGGTAGGTGGTGTCGATCGGCACATAGGCGGCGCCGGTCAACAGCACCGCGTACAGCGCCACCGGCAGCTCCTCGGTGCGCGAGACCGCCACCGCGACCAGCGATTCCGGCCCGACGCCGCGCCCGATGAGGGTGCGCGCGATCCGGCTCGCCCGCCGTTGGAGTTCGCCGAAGGTGACGACGCGCTCGCCGAAGCGGACGGCGGTCGCCTCCGGCGCGGCGGCGGCACGGGCCTCGATCAGCGCGGGCAGGGTCGCCCCCGCCGCGTCGGGATCGGCCACCCCCGGGGTGTTCCAGGCGCGCAGCACCAGCTCCCGCTCACCGTCGGCGAGCAGGTCGATGTCGCCGACCACGGCCTCCGGCGCATTCGCGACCGTGCTCATGATCCTGGTCAGCCGGTGCGCGAAGCCGTCCACGGTGGCCGCGTCGAACAGGTCGGTGGCGTAGGAGAACTCGGCCGAGATGCCCGCGGGGGCGCCGTCGGCGTCGATGTTCTCCACCAGGGTCAGCTGCAGGTCGAACTTGGCCAGCGGGACCTGCGGGTCCACGCCGGAGACCGTCAGGCCGGGCAGCTCCAGCTCGGTGGGCGCGGTGTTCTGGAAGGTCAGCGCCACCTGGAACAGCGGATGCCGCGACGGCGAGCGGACCGGGTCGAGCACCTCGACCAGCCGCTCGAACGGCACGTCGGCGTGGCCGAAGGCGTCGACGTCCACGCGACGCACCTGGGCCAGCAGTTCGGCGAAGGCCGCCGCCGGGTCGATCTCGGTGCGCAGCACCAGGGTGTTGACGAACATGCCGATCAGGTCGTCGAGCGCGCGCTCGCCACGGCCCGCGATCGGCGTGCCGATGGCGATGTCACGGCTGCCCGACAGGCGGGCCAGCAGCACCGCAAGGGCGGCGTGCACGACCATGAACAGCGTCGAGTTGTGCTCGGCGGCCAGCTTGCGCAGCCCGGCGTGCACCTGCGCGTCGACGGTGAAGCCGACGGTGTCGCCGCGATGGCTGGTGACAGCCGGGCGCGGGCGGTCGGTCGGCAGGTCGAGCTGCTCGACCAGGCCGCCGAGTTCGCGCTTCCAGAAGGCGATCTGGCTCGCGATCAGCGAATCCGGGTCGGACTCCGCACCGAGCACCGCGCGCTGCCACAGCGTGTAGTCGGCGTACTGGACCTCCAGCGGCGCCCACGCGGGCTCGCCGCCCTCCACCCGCGCGCCGTAGGCGACCATGACGTCGCGGGTCAGCGGGCCCATGGAGAAACCGTCGGCGGAGATGTGGTGCACCACCAGGGCGAGCACGTGCTCGGTGGGGCTGATCTCGAACAGCCTGGCGCGGAAGGGCACCTCGGCGGTCACGTCGAAGGCGGTCAACACCAGTTCGGCGATGCGCTGCGGCAGCTGCTCCTCGGTGGTCTCGATCGGGGCGAGATCCGGGATCACCTGCGCGGTCGGGACCACCTGCTGGTAGCCGACGCCGCCGATCTCCGGGTAGTAGGTGCGCAGCGACTCGTGCCGTGCCAGCACGTCGGCCACCGCGACCTGCAGCGCCTGCCGGTCGAGCAGACCCGACATGCGCACCGCCACCGGGATGTTGTCGGCGGCCGCGGCCAGGTCGTGCTCGCTGCCGGAGCCGAGTTCGGCGCCCGCGCCGATGTTGAAGCGGTTGAGGAACCACATGCGCTGCTGGGCCAGCGACAGCGGCACCCGCTCGGGCCGCTTCTGCGGCGTCAGCGGGGCCCTGGCGCGCCCCCCCCCCCCCCCCACCGGGGGGGCGGGCCCCGGGGGCCCGGGGGGGGCCCGCGACACGAAGCGCACCCCCGAAAAAGGTT
>NZ_JARWRU010000386.1 GCF_029867845.1 Nocardia farcinica
TGGCCAGGGGCGCCCCCCCCCCCAACGCTTACTCTTTTTTTCCCCCCCAGACCCGGGCGCGGGCCCCGAGCAGCACCAACGGGGCGGTCACCGTGAACACCACCACCACGTCGAGGATGGTGGTCAGGCCGAGGGTGAAGGCGAAGCCCTTGACCTGGCCGACCGCGAGCACGTACAGCACCGCGGCGGCGATGAAGCTGACCGCGTTGCCGGACAGGATGGTGCGGCGGGCGCGCTGCCAGCCGCGCGGCACCGCCGAGCGGAAGCTGCGGCCCTCGCGCATCTCGTCCTTGATACGTTCGAAGAACACCACGAACGAGTCGGCGGTCATGCCGATACCGATGATCAGGCCCGCGACGCCCGCCAGGTCGAGGGTGAACCCGATCCAGCGGCCGAGCAGGACCATCAGGCCGTACACCGCGAAGCCGGAACCGACCAGCGACAGGGCGGTGAGCAGTCCGAGCATGCGGTAGTACAACAGGCAGTACAGCAGCACGACCAGCAGGCCGACCGCGCCCGCGATCAGGCCCGCCTTCAGCGAGGACAGACCGAGGGTGGCCGAGACGGTCTCCGCCTCGGAGGTCTGGAACGACAGCGGCAGCGAGCCGTACTTCAGCGTGTTCGCCAGCTCCTTGGCGGAGGTGGCGGTGAACTGACCGGAGATCTCGGTGGAACCGCCGAGCTGCGGACCGGCGTTCACCCGCGGCGCGCTGACCACCTGGGAGTCGAGCACGAAGGCGACCTGCTTGTACAGGTACTCACCGGTCAGATCGGCCCAGGCGTCGGCGCCGGAGCTCTTGAACTCCAGGTTGACCACCCAGCGCGACTGCTGGGTGTTGAAGTTGGACACCGCGTCCTTGATCTCCTGGCCGTCGATGCGGCTGGCATCGAGCAGGTAGACCTCGGTGCCGTCCTGCGAGCAGGTCACCAGCGGCAGCTCCGGGTCGTCGTTGCCCGCCAGCGGGTCCTGCTTCGTGCAGTCCATCGCCGCCATGGCGGCCTGCTGGGCGGCGGGATCGGTGCTCTGCCTGGCCTCCTTGGCCGCGGCGATCTCCGGCGGCCCGCCCCCCCGCCGGGGGCGGGGGGGCGCGGGCCGGCGGGGGGGGGCCGGGGCGGGGGGGGGCGGGGGGGGGGGGGGGGGCACCTCGGGGGGCGGGGCCTCGGCCGGCGGCTGGTCCGCGG
>NZ_JARWRU010000387.1 GCF_029867845.1 Nocardia farcinica
GGGGCGGTGGTGGGGGGCTGGGTCGATGCCCCCCCCCCGCGCGTGCTCCGTGCAGCTGCTGCGGGTGGGGGCCGCCGGTTTGGTCGCAAGGAAGCCCACGCCCCGGCGGGGGGGGGGGGGGGGCGGGCCCAGCACGACCGCGTCGACCAGGCCGAGCGGATCGACCACCCAGCCGGTGCCCGCCCGCGCGAGCCGGGTGGCGGCGGTACCCGCGACGACCCGCACCGCCGAGGACCGCACCAGAGCGTCGATCAGCACCCGGTAGCCGCCTCGTAGCGCGCCGAAGACGGGCTCGGTGGACGGTGGCGGCAGAGCGGCCGACACGGCGGCCGTCAGGCTCGGCGCACCGTCGTCCAGGGCGGCGGCCAGAGTGGGCAGCGCGGCGCGCACGCCGATCGAACGGGAGCTGCCCGCGTACACCCCACCGAGCAGGGGGTCGACGCTGCGTTCGACGACCTGGACGCCGAACCGGTCGGCGACCAGGCTGTGCACGTCGATATCGCTGTCGGGATACCAGGCCAGCGGCCGGTCGGCCTCCCCCTCGATCCGGGCGAGGGTGTCCTCGTCGACCAGTCCGCGCATCGACTCGGCGTCGGCGGGGATGCCCATCAGGGTGCGCCCCGGCAGCGGGTGCGGCGCGCCGCCCGCCCACAGCAGCGGGCGCTTGCCCGCCGGATACACCAGCTCGTCCTCGAGGCCGAGTTCCCGCAGCAGGGCGGGCACCTCGGGCCTGCGGCCGACGAAGGCCTCGGCGCCGAGATCGAGCGGCTCGCCGTGCACATCGGGGGTGTACAGGATGCCGCCCACCCGGTCGGACGGGTCGAGCAGGACGAGATCGACGTCAGGGCCGAGCAACGTCCGCAACCGATGGGCCGAGGCCAGGCCACTGATCCCACCGCCGACAATCGCGATCCTCATAGTCTGCGACGGTAGTCCGCTACCGCGGCGGGCGGGCAGAGGCTGTCGTCCATGTCACCGCCCGCCGTTCGGCCCTCAGAGCTCGTGGACCAGCTCCACCAGCGCGGTGATCACGCCGGGATCGGTGTCCGGCAGCACGCCGTGGCCGAGGTTGAAGATGTGGCCGGTCGCGCCGAGCACGATCGCCTCGTCGGCCTCGGCCGCGATCCGGCGCGCGTGTGCCTCCACGGCCTCGGGACCGGCGAAGAGCACGGCGGGATCGAGATTGCCTTGCAGCGCCTTGCCCGGGCCGACGCGGCGCACGGCCTCGTTCAGCGGCACCCGCCAGTCGACGCCGACCACGTCGGCGCCCGCCTCGCCCATCGCGCCGAGCAGCTCGCCGGTGCCGACACCGAAGTGGATGCGCGGGATGCCCGCGTCGGCGACCTCGGCGAACACCCGCTGCGAGTGCGGCATGACGTACTCGCGGTAGTCGGCCTGCGACAGCGCGCCCGCCCACGAGTCGAACAGTTGCAGCGCGTCCACGCCGGCGTCGATCTGGGCCTTCAGGAAGGCGATGGTGATGTCGGTGAGCACGCCGAGCAGTTGGTGCCAGGTCTTCGGGTCGGCGTACATCATCGCCTTGGTGCGCTCGTGGTTCTTGCTCGGCCCGCCCTCGACCAGATAGGAGGCCAGTGTGAAGGGCGCGCCGGCGAAGCCGATGAGCGGGACGTCGCCGAGCGCGTCGGTCAGCAGGCGCACGCCCTCGACGATGGCGCCGACCTCCTCCGGGCGTAGCCGGGGCAGCGCGCGCACATCGGCGGTGTCGCGGACCGGCGTGGCGACCACCGGGCCGACACCGGCCACGATGTCGAGGTCGATTCCGGCGGCCTTGAGCGGAACGACGATGTCGGAGAACAGGATCGCCGCGTCGACGCCGTGCCTGCGGATGGGCTGCATGGTGATCTCGCAGACCAGCTCCGGGTCGAAGCAGGACTCCAACATGCCGATGCCCTTGCGCAGTTCGCGGTACTCCGGCAGCGATCGGCCCGCCTGTCGCATGAGCCAGACCGGACGTCGGCTCGGAGTGGCGCCCGTCGCGGCGGCCAGGAACGGGGCGTCGGGCAACCGACGGCGGCTGTACGTGCTCACCCGGCCATCGTATGCGGCGGCGCGCCTCCGACTGCGCCGGGTGGGTAGCGGATACGGTCAGGCTCGTGACACCGCTCGACTTCCGCGACGGCGCCGCATCGACTGAAGGACCCCAGGGCGAACCGGCCCTCTTCCGCGCCGCGGTCGATGCGATGGGCACCGCGACATGCCACCCTCGGATCGAGCTGTCCCCGATCCGTCCGCCGCAGCGGTTGGCGCCCTATTCCTATGCGCTCGGCGCCGAGGTCACACACCCGGACACCGGGACGGTTCCGGTCGATTCCGAGGGGGACGCCTTCGGCAGGCTGATCCTGCTGCACGATCCCGACGGCGACGAGGTCTGGCACGGCACCTTCCGCCTGGTCGCCTACATCCAGGCCGACATCGACGCCGCGCTGGCCACCGACCCGCTGCTGCCCGAGGTGGCGTGGAGCTGGCTGGTGGACGCGCTGGAGACCCGCTCGGAGCCGTTCACCGCGCTCGGCGGCACCGTGACCTCGACCAGTTCGGTGCGCTACGGCGACATCGCGGGCCCACCGCGGGCGCACCAGCTCGAGTTACGCGCCTCCTGGACCGCGCTGACCACCGAGATGGGGCCGCACGTGGAATCGTTCTGCGAGGTGCTCGCCTACTCGGCGGGGCTTCCGCCCGCCGGGGTCACCCACCTGCGCCCGCCACCGCACGCGGGCAACGGGCCGGAGTGACAGCGGGCCACGTAGAGTTCAAGGCTATGCCGGTTGCAGAACAGCCCGGGCAGGGCAGCACGGAAGTCAGTACAGCCGAGCCTCTGCTCGCCCCGGCCGACGGCGTGCCCCCCGTGCTCGGCACCGCCGCCGAGATCGCCGAGGCGGCCGAGCGCCTGGCCGAGGGCACCGGCCCGCTGGCCGTCGACGCGGAACGGGCCTCGGGCTTCCGCTACTCCGCGCGGGCCTACCTCGTGCAGTTGCGGCGCGCGGGCGCGGGCACCTTCCTCATCGATCCGATCCCGGTCACCGACGCGCTCGGCCCGCTGGCCGAGGTGATCAACGAGCTGGAGTGGGTGCTGCACGCCGCCGACCAGGACCTGCCCGGCCTCGCCGAACTCGGGCTGTACCCGGCGCGGCTGTACGACACCGAACTGGGCGGGCGCCTGGCGGGCTTCGAACGGGTCGGGCTCGCGGCGATGGTGGAGCGGCTGCTCGGCCGCACGCTGCGCAAGGGGCACGGCGCGGCCGACTGGTCGACGCGCCCGCTGCCCGCCGACTGGCTGAACTACGCCACGCTGGATGTGGAACTGCTGCTGGAACTGCGCGAGGCGGTCGACGCCGATCTGCGGGCCCAGGGCAAGGACCGGTGGGCCGAGCAGGAGTTCGAGCACGTCCGGCTGGCCGGCCCGCCCGCACCCAAGGCAGACCGCTGGCGGCGCACCTCGGGTATCCACACCTTACGCAAGGCCAGGCAGCTCGCCGCGGTCCGCGAGTTATGGACCACCCGCGACAACCTGGCCCGCCTCCGTGACATCGCTCCCTCCCGCATCCTCCCCGATTCCGCGATCGTGGCCGCCGCGGCCGCCGACCCGCGCACCATCGCCCAGCTCCGCGCCCTGCCCGTCTTCGGCGGACCGCGCCAGCGCCGCTACTCCCGCGAATGGCTGGCCGCGCTCGACACCGCCCGTGGCCTGCCCGACAGCGAACTCCCCCCGCTCAGCCAACCTTTCGACGGCCCACCTCCGGTGAACCGCTGGGAGCGCCGCGACCCGGTCGCCGCCGCCCGCCTGGCCCGCGCCCGCGCCGCGCTCAACGATCTGTCCGTCGCGCACACGGTGCCGGTGGAGAACCTGCTCGCGCCCGACGCGGTGCGGCGACTGTGCTGGGACGGCCTCGGCGACTACGCCCGGCCGCGCCCCCTCGCCGACCTCGTCGCCGAGATCGACACCTTCCTCACCACCACCGGCGCCAGGCCCTGGCAGCGCGAACTGACCGTTCCGCCGCTGGCCGAGGCGCTGTTGCCCGAGCAGGACTGAACCCGGGGCCGGGGGCGGCGCCGCCCCCGGGGCGGGGGGGCGGCGGGGGGGGGCGGCACCCCGCGGGGGGG
>NZ_JARWRU010000388.1 GCF_029867845.1 Nocardia farcinica
GGCGTCGTCGACCCTGACTCGCGGCTCCCCCCCGCACCCCCTCCCCGCCCCCCCCCCCCACCACCTCCCCCTTTCCGGGCGCTCTGTGGCGGCCCCCCCCTCTCCGCCTCCCGCCGGCCCCCCCCCCCCCCCTCGACCGGCTCAGTCCTCTTCGTCCAACGAGGTCGCGCCGGTTGTCGTGGTCACGCCGAAGGGCGCCCAGCTCAGGCAGCCCGCGGTGACCGTGCTGCCGGGGGCGAACCCGCCGCGGGACTCGCCGACGCGCGCCAAGTCGACCCGCAGCGCCGACTGCGCACCCTGGCCGAACAGCACGCAGGTCCACTCCTCGTTCTCCGGCAGGCTGCTCAGCGAGATCGCGCCCTCCTCGACCTTGTCCTCCGTGAGCACGGGGGCCGCGGCCGCCGCACCTGCGCCGAGTACCGCACAGGCCGCCGCCGCCGCGCCGACCGCGGCCACCCGCAATCCGGTAGACATCATCGTCGTCCTCCTCATCCGATGGATTCCGTCACCTCGGCAGTTACCGCTTCGAGGCATCCGAAACCGAACGGCCGTCTGTGACCACGGTGACGCGCGAGCAGGCCACGTGACCCACGGCCTATACACTTCCGACGACGCACCGGCCGTAGAGGAGAACTTTTCATGGCACGCACCACCGTCGAGGCCGTCATCGCCGCTCCGCGCGATGCCGTCTACACCTTCTTCGCCCAGCGCGATGGCATCAACCCGTACCTGCCCGGCGTGCAGTTCACGCTCACCAAGCACGGCTCCCCCACCCCGGAGGGCGTCGGCGCGCAGTACACCGTCGGCCGCGGCAAGATCGGCTTCGTGGAGGAGACCCGCGCCCTGGTCCCCGGCGAGAAGGTCGAATACGAAATCGTCAAGGGCGTGCCGGTCAAGCGCCACGTCGGCACCATCGTCCTCGCCGACGCGCCCGGCGGCACCAAGGTGACCTACACGATGGAGTCCCACCCGAGCCTTCCGGTGCCGGACAAGGTGCTCGAAGCCGGGCTGCGGGCGCTGATCAACCAGATGCTCGGCGCGACCCGCAAGGCGTTCTCGCGCTGATCCACCGCGACGGCGCGTGGCCGGCCGCGGGGCCGCTCGCGCGCCGTCGGTTCAGGCACTCGCGCGTTCGGCCCGTGCCATCTCCAGCAGTTCCTCCGCGTGCGCGCGCCCGGTCTCGGTGTCGTCCAGACCCGCCAGCATGCGCGCCAGCTCCACCACCCGCTCGTCCTTGGTGAGCGCCCGCACCCCGCTCTTGACCGTGCCGCCGTCGTCGGCCTTGTCGACCACCAGATGGGTGTCGGCGAAGGCGGCAACCTGCGGCAGGTGCGTCACCACGATCACCTGATGGGTCCTGGCCAGCCGCGCCAGCCTGCGCCCGATCTCCACCGCCGCGCGACCGCCGACCCCGGCGTCCACCTCGTCGAAGACCATGGTCGCACCGTGATCGGAACTGGCGAGCACCACCTCGAGCGCCAGCATCACCCGTGACAGCTCACCACCGGAGGCGCTCTTGCTCAGCGGCAGCGACTGCGCGCCCGAATGCGCCGACAGCCGGAACTCCACCTCGTCCACACCGCTCGGCCCGGCGTGCAGGGTCGCGCCGTCCACGGTCAGCGGCGCCGAATCCTGCGCCCCCGCGGCCATCGGAAGCACCCTGACCTCCAGCTGCGCCTTGCCCATCGCCAGCCCGGCCAGCTCGGCGCTGACCGCCGCCGCCAGCTTGCCCGCGGCCTTGCGGCGCGCGTCGCTCAGCTTGGCCGCGGAATTGCGCAGCCGCTCGGCGGCCACCTCCACCTCCTCGGCGAGCCGGGCAAGCGCGTCCTCGGAGACGTCGAGAGAGGCCAGCCGCTGCCTGGCCTCCTCGGCCCAGGCCAGCACCCCGTCGATGTCGGGGGCGTACTTGCGGGTCAGGCTCTTCAGCTCGGCCTGCCGGTTGAGCAGCGAATCCAGCGCGCTCGGGTCGGAGGGCAGGTCGGACAGGTAGCCGCTGAGCTCGGTGGTCAGGTCGACCACCACGGCGATCGCCTCACCCAGCCGAGGCGCGAGCGCCGAAAGCGCCGGATCCTCCGCCGATTCCAGCCGCGCGCCGGCCGCGCCGCGCACCGCCAGCCCCCCCCACCCCCCCACCCCGCAGTCCGCCCGCCCCGCGCGCGCGTAGTGCGGCCCCGCCCCCCGCCCCGCCCGCGGCCGCCCGCAGCGGAGGA
>NZ_JARWRU010000389.1 GCF_029867845.1 Nocardia farcinica
CCTGCTGGGGTTGGCCAGACTGATCTGGCCGCACCGGTACTGGAGCACGCTGACGCCGCGCCCGCACCTGTCCACCGCGTTCGGCGCGGTCGGCGCGGCCGCGGACGTGCCGCCCGCCGAGATCGCGGGCATCGTCGTCTACACCACCCTGACCGGCGCCGCGACCGCCGCCCAGCGCCTGCTCGCCCTCGATCCCGCCGACATCGCCGCCTGCACCGTGCGCCTGGCCGAGCTGTGCGACCGCACCGCCGCCGAGGCCGCCACCGGCCCGGCCGCCCTGTCCGACCCGTTGCAGGATGTGCTCGCCCAGCGCCACGTGCTGCGCGACATGCCCCTGTTCGCCAGCTGATCCACTTCCGCCCGACCAGAAGGAGTTCCACGATGCCGCCGCACCTGATCGACGGTGAACCTCACGATCACGCGCACGACCGTCCGAAGCGGCAGCGCACTCCGGGCGAACCGCTGCGCATCGGCATCGGCGGCCCCGTCGGCTCCGGCAAGACCGCGCTGGTCGCCGCGCTGTGCAGGCAGCTGCGCGAGGAACTGTCGCTGGCCGTGCTGACCAACGACATCTACACCACCGAGGACGCCGACTTCCTGCGCCGCAACGCGGTCCTGCCCGACGAGCGCATCACCGCCGTGCAGACCGGCGGCTGCCCGCACACCGCCATCCGCGACGACATCACCGCCAACCTCGACGCCATCGACGACCTGATCGCCGCGAACCCGCCCCTGGATCTGATCCTGGTGGAGTCCGGCGGCGACAACCTCACCGCCACCTTCTCCTCCGGCCTGATCGACGTGCAGATCTTCGTCATCGACGTCGCGGGCGGCGACAAGGTGCCCCGCAAGGGCGGCCCCGGCGTCACCTTCTCCGACCTGCTGGTGATCAACAAGACCGACCTGGCCCCGCTGGTCGGCGCCGACCTCGACGTCATGGACCGTGACGCCACCAAGGTGCGCGCCGGACGCCCCACCGCCTTCGTCTCCCTCACCGAGGACCCCGCCGCCACCCCCGTCCTCGCCTGGGTCCGCGAACAGCTGGCGGCCGCCGCCGCGGCCGCCCCGGCGGGGGCCGCAACCACCCGTGGGGACAGAGATGCCCGCGCCGCAGCGCCCCGCGGTGGGGGTAGTGGGCGCGGCCCGGCGCGGGG
>NZ_JARWRU010000390.1 GCF_029867845.1 Nocardia farcinica
TACTTTGGCAGACTTGCCGGTGCTGATCGCCACCCCGGTCATCATGACGTGGGAGGAGCACGACGGCTTCGCAACCGTGTGGGAGCGAGCCGCCCACAATGCGATCACCCTGCACGCGGTCCACCAACAGTCGCGCAGCGACCGCATGCATCGCACCGGGCCGACGGTAGGGGCGGCTGTCGCCGCTCTGGGAAGGGCGGTCGGTGCCGTCGATGCGGTTCGCGCCCGATTCCACGCCCTGGGCACCGCGGGCGATCACGACGCCAGGCTGATCCATCTGCGCGGCCTCATCACCCAGATGCGAAACCACGGTATCCCCCTGGACTACGCCCGTCTGGCCGTCGACCTCGCCCGCCTCGACGACGGCACCTATGCCGACAGAGTCCTGCTGGCATGGGGGCGGGACTACCACCGCAAGCCGACCGAGGCGGAGCACGCGGCCGACAACACCGAAGGAGTCAAGCAGTGAGACTGTTCATCGACGTGCACGTCCTGCAGACGGTACCGCCGAGCAACCTGAATCGTGACGACACCGGCAGCCCGAAGTCCGCCGTCTACGGCGGTGTGCGTCGTGCTCGCGTGTCCAGTCAGGCGTGGAAGCGGGCCACTCGCACCGAGTTCCGGGAGCTGGTCGATCCGAATACGCTCGGTGTGCGCACCAAGCGGGTGGTCGAGCTCGTCGCGGAGCGGATCGGTGCGCGCATCCCCGAGAAGGAGGCACGTCTGGCGGCTGCCGCCCAGGTCCTCAAGGACGCCGGCATCGTGCTGGAGAAGCCGAAGAAGCGCAAAGACGCCGACAAGAATGCCGAAGAGGATCCGGTCGAGCAGTCGAAGTATCTGCTGTTCCTGAGCGCCACCCAGATCGACAGGCTCGCCGAGCTGGCTGTCGACGCCGGGGGCGGAAAGACCGACAGAGCCGCCGCGACGGCCGCCGCCAACGGCGCCGACAGCATCGACGTCGCACTGTTCGGCCGGATGGTCGCGGACTCGGCCGACCTCAACGTCGACGCCGCCGCCCAGGTCGCTCACGCGATCAGCGTGCACGGTGTGAACAACGAATTCGACTATTTCACCGCGGTGGACGACCGGTCACCGGACGACAGCGCCGGTGCCGGAATGATCGGCGTCGTCGAGTACAACTCGTCGACTCTGTACCGATACGCCACCGTCAACGTCGAGATGCTCGAGAAGAACCTCGGGAACAAGGAAGCGACCGTACTCGCGGTCGAGACTTTCCTCCAGGCGTTCGTGAAGTCGATGCCCACCGGTAAGCAGAACACTTTCGCGAATCGAACCCTGCCCGACGCGGTGGTCGTCAGTCTGCGCACCGATCAGCCCGTCAATCTGGTCGGCGCGTTCGAAGATCCGGTGCCGGGTGTCGGCGCCGACCGTGCGGCAGGCGCCGCCAAGGCGCTTGTCACCCGTTTCCGAGCGATCGAGTCGGCATTCGGGGGCGAGACGGTCGACTTCGTGGTCAGCGCCGGTGAGGGCTCCGACGCCTTGGCCGAGATCGCGACTCCGGTTCCGTTCGCCACAGCGGTGGCGGGGGTCGCCACCGAGGTTCGTGCTGCGTTGGGGTTGTCGTGACCGTTCTCCTGCTGCGACTTGCCGCACCCTTGCAGTCGTGGGGTGTGGCCAGCCGATTCGCACGGCGGGAAACACAGCAGTATCCCTCCAAGAGCGGCATTCTCGGATTGATCGCCGCCGCGCAGGGCAGGCGCCGCACCGACCCGATCGAGGATGCGTTGCGAGGGCTCGCGTTCGGAGTCCGCATCGACCAGCCGGGGCGGCTGGTGCGAGATTTCCAGGTCGCTCTCAGCATCGACAAGTCCCGCAGCTACCCGTTGTCGCAGCGCTACTATCTCGCCGACGCCGTGTTCCTCGCGGCTGTCGAAGGCGATCGCGGCCTGATCGAGGGAATTCGAGAAGCACTGCGACAGCCCGCCTTTCCGCTCTATCTCGGGCGCCGATCCTGCCCGGCCGCCGAACCTCTGCTGGTCGAGCCGCTGATCGAAGAGTCGCTCGTGGACGTCCTCCACACCGCGGAATGGCAGGCGTCGAGGTGGTATCGACGCTCGCAATACCAACGGGTCCGTCTGCCGATCTACCGAGACCTTCTCGACATCGACCCCGCAGAGCAGTTGCGGGAGCGTGTTCGTGACGTGCCGTTGAGCTTCGACCCCGCCCGTCGCGACTACGGCTGGCGGACAGTCGTGGCGGACTTCACCACCGTGGTGAACCCCGACGGACGGAGTGAGCATCAGCCGATGGCCGCACTGGGAGGAGAATGATGTTCCTTTCACGAGTGCCCCTCAACCCCGCGCGGGCCGGGACACGGAAGTTCCTCTCCTCACCCCAGGTCTGCCATGCGGCGGTCATGGCGGCGTTCCCACCCGGCTTCGCTCCGACGGGAGATCGGGAAGGGCGGGTGCTGTGGCGCGTCGATCGGCGTGACCACGCGATCGACCTGTATGTCGTGAGCCCCGCCGAACCCGACTTCACGCATGTGGTGGAACAAGCAGGCTGGCCCACCACGACGGCCTGGGCCACCCGCAAGTACCTGCCCTTGCTCGACAACCTGACCGTTGGCCAGCAGTGGCACTTCCGGCTGACCGCCAACCCTGTGCGCGCGGCCGTGGATCGCGGCGAAGGGACGGAGTTGGCGCGCGGCAAGCGCAGCGGCCTCACCGAGGAGGGCCAGGTGGATTGGCTGCTGCGGCGAGCCGAGGCCAACGGTTTCCGACTCGGATCGTGCCGTGGCCCCGGCGGTGACGAGCCCGATGTACGCATCACCGACCGATCGACGTTGCGGTTTCGCCGCGGCCCCGCGACTGTCACCTTGTCGACCGCCACCTACGAGGGAACCCTCGAAGTCGCCGATCCATCGACATTGCGGCGTGCGCTGGTCGGCGGCATCGGACGCGCCAAAGGGTACGGGTGTGGTCTGATGACTCTCGCGCCACCCACATGAGCGACCAGCCGTCCGCGCGGCCGATCCGAATCGGCGAACTGGTCCGCGCGCGTGACCGTCTCTCGTTCCTGTATCTGGAGCGAGCGACAGTGCATCGCGACGGCAACGCCATCACCGCGACCGATGAGCGCGGCGTCGTCCACATCCCGGCCGCGACCATCGGCGCTCTGCTTCTCGGCCCCGGCACCCGCGTCACGCACCAGGCGATGATGCTGCTGGCAGAGAGCGGATCGACCGCGGTCTGGGTGGGGGAGCGCGGGGTCCGCTACTACGCGCACGGGCGCAGTCTCGCTCGCAGCTCCCGGCTCCTCGAAGCCCAGGCCGCCGCCGTCACCAACCAGACCTCCCGGCTGAGGGTGGCCCGCCGAATGTACGAGATGCGCTTCCCCGGGGAAGACGTATCGGCACTGAGCATGCAGCAACTCCGCGGACGAGAAGGGGCGCGGGTGCGCCGCCTCTACCGACTGCACGCCGAGCGCACCGGCATCGAGTGGAACCGCCGCGACTACGACCCCGGCGATTTCGGCGCCTCGGACCCGATCAACCAGGCATTGTCCGCAGCGACGACCTGCCTGTACGGCATCGTCCACGCCGTCATCGTGGCGTTGGGCTGTGCGCCCGGTCTCGGCTTCGTCCACACCGGCCATGAACGCTCTTTCGTCTTCGACCTCGCCGACCTGTACAAAGCGGACTTCGCTGTCCCGGCCGCCTTCGACGCCGCGGCAGAAGGCGGGGACGACATCCCCTCGACCACTCGGCGAGCCGTACGAGATGCCGTCCACGCCGGCCGTCTACTCGAACGTTGTTGTGCCGATGTCTACGCGCTGTTGCTTCCCGACGAGCCGGACGGCGCCGCCGAATGGGACACCGACATCGTCGAATTGTGGGACCGCAGAGGCAACGTGGCCGGCGGAGTCTCCTACGGCGACGAGAAGGACGTCCCGTGGTAGTCCTCGTCCTGAGCGCATGCCCAGCCGGCCTGCGCGGTCACCTGACGAGGTGGTTCCTCGAGATCTCTCCCGGCGTGTTCGTAGGCATCGCGAGCGCGCGTGTGCGCGAACTGGCCTGGGATCGCGTGGTCGAACTCTGTAAAGACGGTCGCGCCATCATGATCCACAGCACCCGAGGCGAGCAGCGACTGGCGTTCAAGGTCCATCGGCACGATTGGCAACCCGTCGACTTCGACGGAATCCACCTCATGCGACGCCCGCACACAGCTGACGTCAAGTCCGGTG
>NZ_JARWRU010000391.1 GCF_029867845.1 Nocardia farcinica
CAGGCGCCGAACACGCGGGCGGGTTCGGCGGGCACCGCGCCGAGGCGGCTCGGCGCGGTCGCGGCGAACAGACGTCTGGCCTGCACGGCGGCCGGATTCGCCGACCACGGGGCCAGGGCGGTGGTGAACATCAGTTCGCACCAGGACAGTGCGGGTACCTCGCCCGCGGCGAGGGTGGCGATGAGCGACATCTCCAGGTCGTGTCCGGCCCAGGCCGCGATGAGCCACGCGGCGTCGAGGCGGCCGAGGAACTCCTCGGCGTCCTCGGGCAGGCCGTGCGGGGTGTCGACGGCCAGGTGCACGGTGGCCGCGATGGCGTGGCGCATCGTGGCGTCGATGCCCGCGGAGTCGTGGAGCAGCAGCGCTTCGAGAGCCGAGCGCAGCTCCATGCCCGCGTCCTCGACCTGTCCGGCATCCTCACCTGGATTGCGGATCATGGGAAACGCCTCCTTCGGTTCATCGTTCACATACGGGAAGGTGTGCACCGCCCGCAGGTGCCTGCCCGGCCTGCCCTCCGGCTCGTCCTGGTCGACCAGGGCTCCGGGATTCCAGTCCAGGCTGCCGAAGACCTGGCACCAGTCGAGCGCCGGATTGTCCTCGGAGATGACCAGATCCAGGATCAGCCCGGACATCGAGGCCGTACACGCCAGAGTCACGGTGTCCACGTCGCTGTCGCTGAGCACCAGGTGCAGCGTGGCCTCGGTGTGACCGGCGTCGGCGCAGGCGCGCCCGGCCAGCCAGACCGCACGCTGGGCCGCGGCCATGGTGCCCGCCGCGTGATCGCCGTGCGGGTTGTCCGCGTCGCTGTCGAGGAACGGCCCGTACCAGAGCGCGCGGCCCTCGTCGCCACACACCGCGAACGTGCCGTTGGTGCAGTCCGCCGCGGCCGCGAGCGATATATGAGGGACCAATCCGATGTCATCGACCATCAAGCACTCACTCCCCGCAATGTTCGCGCTATCTTCTGTATCCGCCCATCGGACGCCCCGGCACCCGCCCTCCGCAGCCACCCGAATCCCGGCTCCGGCGATAAACGCATCGAATGCGCTTCGTTCGACCGTGCCCGGTCGATCCCGTTGTTCTCACGCTTACCGGACGAGGCCGCCGAGACCGATGCACCCGCCGCAGTCGCGGGGTGCGCATCCGGCTCCGCATTTATCCGGCAACGCATTTCGTCACCATATCCGCCGCGGCTGCACCACATCGTGACATTCGGGCGATCCGCCCCCGGTTTCCCGCGCGCGCGAACCGAAAACCGGCTCTGTACTGCGGAATTGCCGGGTAACAAATAGGTCTCGAAAAGGCCACGGAACGCTCGCGGCGACATCGAGCGCCCTTGTCCGGCCGGCCGGGACCCGACCGACGATCTACGAACCTTTCCTCGGCACGCCGAAGGTTTACCGTCCGCTATCGCCTTCCACCGAAACCACGCACTTCACCGCCGGTGCGCACGTCGCGCCCGTCGGCCGCCGTGACGCCACGGCAGTTGACAATTCGTCACGAACGTCGCGCGGGCCGGGCATCGAACCGCGCCATTCGAACAACAGATCGATCGCCCGGCGACATCGGCCACGGATATTTCCCGGCGCGCGCGACCGCGGAGCAACGACCCTCTCGTCGCGACCGCCCGGCAGTTGGTCATACGAACAGACGACAAACCCAGGCGTTTACCCGGTTCGGCGTCGGGGAAACCGTTATCCGACCGAACGCCGGCCCGGACGCGCGACCATCTCACGGAAACGAATACTTTTTAATCACCACGACTTCTGAATAATTCCAGTGATTTTCGGCGAACAATTATTCATGCGCACATCGGCATGCATTCCGGCCGTCGCCCCGACCGCCAGCAGCCGGTCGGCAATCTTCGAGGCGTACCGCGGGATCCAGCCACGCGAGGCGGGCGCCGAGCCGCCCGTCGCGCCGAACCGGGGCGACACGGGCCCGGCCGCCCACGTCGGCGAGCCGGGTCGCGGGGGTTGATGTCCCCGGGCAGTGATGTCGTACAGCGCGGTGATGTCGTACAGCGCACTGACGCTCTGTGTTAACGATTGTAAAGCCCCCGAGAAGCCCGCGTTTCCAAAGCTTCACCGGTTCCCCCGCCGGAGCGAGCCGCGTGCGGGCGGCGACGGCGCGCGCGCAGGTCGCGGGCACCGTGCCCTGTGTATCACCCGCCGGGCCGGTGACCGGCACATTTCGCCGATCTCACCGCTCACTTCGGTGCCGTGAGCGATGTGAGAAAGCTGTTTGGAGGCGCTCCCTCGGCTCCCTACAGTCGCAGAGGACAGCTCGTTTCCACAGCTCGAGGGGGCATCGTGGTTCTTTCGCGCAGTTCGGATCCCGCGGCCACAGGCCCGGTGCCGCCGCGCTCCGCAGACGCCGGAGACGCCCTGCTCGCGCTGGGCAAGTACTTCCAGCGCGGCGAGGTCTCCGATGACCGGCGCACGCTGCACAAGGTCGGTGGCCGCGGCGCCGACGAGTTCTACCGGGACCGCTGGGCGCACGACAAGGTGGTGCGCTCCACCCACGGCGTGAACTGCACCGGCTCGTGCTCGTGGAAGATCTACGTCAAGGACGGTGTGATCACCTGGGAGTCCCAGCAGACCGACTATCCCTCGGTGGGCGCGGACAAGCCCGAGTACGAGCCGCGCGGATGCCCCCGCGGCGCCTCCTTCTCCTGGTACACCTATTCGCCCGCGCGCGTGCGCTATCCGTATGTGCGCGGCACACTGCTCGAGTTCTACCGGGAGGCCAAGGCGCGGCTGAAGGACCCGGTGCTGGCCTGGGCCGACGTGGTCGAGGACCCGGAGCGGGCCGCCGCCTACAAGGCCGCCCGCGGCAAGGGCGGTTTCGTGCGCGCCGAGTGGTGGGAGGCCGCCGAGATCGCCGCCGCCGCGCACGTGCACACCATCAAGAAGTACGGCCCCGACCGGGTGGCCGGCTTCTCCCCCATCCCGGCCATGTCGATGGTCAGCCACGCGGCGGGCGCGCGCTTCATCTCGCTGCTCGGCGGCTCGATGCTCTCGTTCTACGACTGGTACGCCGACCTTCCCGTCGCCTCCCCGCAGGTCTTCGGCGACCAGACCGACGTGCCGGAGTCGGCGGACTGGTTCGACGCGGGCTATCTGATCATGTGGGGCTCCAACGTCCCGGTCACCCGCACGCCCGACGCGCACTACATGACCGAGGCCCGCTATCGCGGTCAGAAGGTCGTCGTGGTCTCCCCCGACTACGCCGACAACACCAAGTTCGCCGACGAGTGGGTGCCCGCCCGGCCGGGAACCGATGCGGCGCTGGCCATGTCGATGGGCCACGTCATCCTCAAGGAGTTCTTCGTCGAGCGCGACACCCCGCGCTTCCTCGACTACATCAAGCGCTACACCGACCTGCCGTACCTGGTGTGCGTGGACGACCCGAGCGGCTGGGACGCCGAGGGCGAGTACCACCACGACGGCGCCACGGCGGGCAAGTTCCTCACCGCCGCCGATCTGGGCCGCGAGGTCGCCAACGCCGAGCACAAGCCGGTGCTGCTGGACGCCGAGGGCGAGCCGGTGGTGCCCAACGGCGCGCTCGGCCACCGTTTCAACGAGTCCGACGCGGGCAAGTGGAATCTCGACCTCGAGGGTGTCGACCCGCTGCTGACCCTGCACGGGCGCGCCGACGCGGAGCCGGTCGCGCTTCGCCTGCCGCGCTACGACGGCGACCGGCCCGGCGTGGTGCTGCGCGGCGTGCCGACCGTCACTGTCGCGGGCAGGCGGGTCACCACGGTGTTCGACCTGCTGCTGGCCCAGTACGGCGTGGGCCGCGACGGCCTGCCCGGCGAGTGGGCGAGCGGCTACGACGACGCCTCCTCTCCCTACACCCCGGCCTGGCAGGAGACCATCACCGGCGTCCCGGCCGCGCAGGCCGAGCGGATCGCCCGCGAGTTCGCCGACAATGCCGAGCGTTCCGGCGGCCGCTCGATGATCCTCATGGGCGCGGGCACCAACCACTGGTTCCACTCCGATCAGATCTACCGCGCCTTCTTCACCCTGACCCTGCTCACCGGCTGCCAGGGCGTGAACGGCGGCGGCTGGGCCCACTACGTCGGCCAGGAGAAGTGCCGCCCGGTGACCGGCTGGGCCACGCTGGCCTTCGGCCTGGACTGGCAGCGCCCGCCGCGCCAGATGCAGGGCACGGTCTTCTGGTACCTGACCAACGACCAGTGGCGCTACGACCCGTTCACCGCCGACTCCTTCTCCTCACCGCTGGGCAAGGGCAAGTTCGCCGGTCGCACCGCCGCCGACAACATCGCGCTGGCCAGCCGCCTGGGCTGGATGCCCAGCTACCCCACCTTCGACCGCAACCCGCTCGACCTGGCCGACGAGGCCGAGGCCGCGGGGGTGAGCGCCGCCGATCACGTGGTGTCCCAGCTGAAGTCCGAGGACCTGCGCTTCGCCTGCGAGGACCCGGACGCCCCGGAGAACTTCCCGCGCTGCCTGACGGTGTGGCGGGCCAATCTGCTCGGCTCCTCCGGCAAGGGCAACGAGTACTTCCACCGGCACCTGCTCGGCGCGGACTCCAACCTGCAGACCACCGACGCCACCGGTGTGCGCCCGCGGGAACTGGTCTGGCGCGACCAGGCGCCCACCGGCAAGCTCGACCTGCTGCTGAGCCTGGACTTTCGGATGACCAGCACCACGCTGTTCTCCGACATCGTGCTGCCCGCCGCGACCTGGTACGAGAAGCACGACCTGTCCTCCACCGACATGCACCCGTTCGTGCACGCCTTCTCCCCCGCCATCTCCCCGCCGTGGGAGGCCAAGACCGACTTCGACGCCTTCCACCGGATCGCGCGCGGTTTCTCCTGGATGGCCGAGAAGCACCTGGGCGTGCGCAAGGACATCGTCGCGGTGCCGTTGCAGCATGATTCGCCCGACGCGCTGGCTCAGGCGGGCGGCGCCGTGCTGGACTGGAAAGCCGGTGAGTGCGAGCCGATTCCGGGCAAGACCATGCCGAAGCTGGTGGTCGTGGAACGCGACTACCCGAAGGTCGCCGAGAAGATGGCCGCCCTCGGCCCGCTGGTGGAGACCCTCGGCCTGACCACCAAGGGCGTCACCACCCTGCCCGACGCCGAGGTCGAATACCTGGCGGGCAAGAACGGCAAGGTGGTCTCCGGCGTCGCCCAGGGCAGGCCGTCGCTGGCCAAGGACACCCACGCCGCCGAGGCGATCCTGGCGCTGTCTGGCACCACCAACGGCCGCCTCGCGGTCGAGGGCTTCCACGCGCTGGAACGCCGCACCGGCACCGAGCTGGCCGACCTGGCGCTCGAGGCCGAGGGCAAGCGGATCACCTTCGCCGACACCCAGGCCCGCCCGGTCCCGGTCATCACCTCGCCGGAGTGGTCGGGCAGCGAGACCGGCGGACGCCGCTACTCGCCGTTCACCATCAACACCGAACGGCTCAAGCCCTGGCACACCCTCACCGGCCGCCAGCACTTCTACCTCGACCACGACTGGATGATCGAACTCGGCGAACAGCTGCCGATCTTCCGGCCGCCGCTGGACATGACCGCGCTGTTCCGTGAGCCGGGCGTGGGTGACGTGACCGAGCGCGGCGTGACCGTGCGCTACCTGACCCCGCACTCCAAGTGGTCCATCCACTCCGCCTACCAGGACAACCTGCACATGCTGACGCTCTCGCGCGGCGGTCAGTCGATCTGGATGTCGGACAAGGACGCCGCCAAGATCGGCGTGGCCGACAACGACTGGATCGAGGCGGTCAACCGCAACGGCGTCGTGGTGGCCCGCGCCATCGTCTCGCACCGCATGCCCGAGGGCACCGTGTTCATGTACCACGCGCAGGACCGCGCGGTGGACGTGCCGCGCATCGAGGGCACCGACCCCACCGGGTTCGACTGGCCCAAGCCCGGCAAGCAGGCCGGCAAGGGCAAGCGCGGCGGCATCCACAACGCGCTCACCCGGATCATGATCAAGCCATCCCATCTCATCGGCGGCTACGCCCAGCAGTCCTTCGCGCTGAACTACCACGGTCCCACCGGCAACCAGCGCGACGAGGTCACCACCATCCGCCGCCGGTCCCAGGAAGTGGAGTACTGACATGCGCGTCATGGCACAGATGGCGATGGTGATGAACCTCGACAAGTGCATCGGCTGCCACACCTGCTCGGTCACCTGCAAGCAGGCCTGGACCAATCGCGGCGGCACCGAGTACGTCTGGTTCAACAATGTCGAGACCCGCCCCGGCCAGGGCTACCCGCGCCAGTACCAGGACCAGGAGAAGTGGAAGGGCGGCTGGACGCTGACCAAGCGCGGCAAGCTGACCCTGAAGTCGGGCTCGCGGTTCAAGCGGCTGCTCAACATCTTCGCCAACCCGGATCTGCCCACGGTCTCGGACTACTACGACCCGTGGAGCTACGACTACGACAACCTGCTGTCCTCCCCGCCGGTGGACACCACCCCGGTGGCGCGGCCGAAGTCGCTGATCACCGGTCAGGACACCAAGGTCACCTGGGGCGCGAACTGGGACGACGACCTCGGCTCGGGCCCGGAACAGGTGGGCAAGGACCCGCTGCTGAACCGGCTGTCGGAGAAGGTGAAGCTCGAATTCGAGCAGACCTTCATGTTCTACCTGCCGCGCATCTGCGAGCACTGCCTCAATCCCTCGTGCGCGGCCTCCTGCCCGTCGGGTGCGATCTACAAGCGCGCCGAGGACGGCATCGTGCTCGTGGACCAGGACAAGTGCCGCGGCTGGCGGCAGTGCATCACCGGCTGCCCGTACAAGAAGATCTACTTCAACCACAAGACGGGCAAGGCGGAGAAGTGCACCTTCTGCTACCCGCGCGTGGAGGTCGGCATCCCGACCGTGTGCTCGGAGACCTGCGTCGGCAGGCTGCGCTACATCGGCGTCATGCTCTACGACGCGGACAAGGTGCTCGAGGCCGCCTCGGTCACCGACACCGCCGACCTGTACCCCTCGCAGCTGGGTGTGTTCCTCAATCCGCACGACCCGAGGGTGATCGCCGAGGCCGAGCGCGCGGGCATCTCACCGGAATGGATTCAGGCCGCCCAGGATTCGCCGGTCTACAAGCTGATCGTGGACTATCAGATCGCGCTGCCGCTGCATCCGGAGTACCGCACCATGCCGATGGTCTGGTACGTGCCGCCGCTGTCGCCGGTGGTCGACGTGCTCTCGGAGACCGGGCACGACGGCGAGAGCGCCCGCAACCTCTTCGGCGCCATCGACGCGCTGCGCATCCCGGTCGAGTACCTGGCCGAACTGTTCACCGCCGGTGAGCTCGGCCCGGTGCGCGCGGCCCTGCAACGGCTGGCGGGCATGCGCTCGTTCATGCGCTCGGTGAACCTCGGCGAGGAGCCCGATCCGACCATCGCGCCCTCGGTGCGCCTGGAGCCGGAGGAGATCGAGGCGCTGTACCGGCTGCTGGCCATCGCCAAGTACGAGGACCGCTACGTCATCCCGCAGGGCGCCACCGCCCAGGCCCACGAACTCGATTCGCTGGCGACCGGGTGCAGCCTGGACACCGACGGCGGCCCCGGTATGACGGCCTTCGACCAGATGGTGGAGAAGTTCCACCTGACCGAGACCGGGCTGTCGGACACCAATGCCGCCGCCCCGGAATCGAAGTCGACCCGCATCAACCTGCTGAACTGGGACGGCAAGAACACCGCCGGTCTGGTGCCCACCGGCTCGGGCGCGAAGAGCAACGGGGCCGCCGCGAACGGCGGCGGACCGGTGAACTCGGCGAACGGCGGCGCGAGCAACGGCGCGAACGGCAACGGGTCGGGCGCGGCGAACGGAACGGCTGGGCACGGCGGCGCGAGCAACGGCGCGGCCGCCAACGGCGCCGAGACCAACGGAACCGCGGGGGGCGAAAGCACCGGTGGTGCGACCGGGAACAGCGGCGGGGGCAACGGCAACGGCGCCGTCCCCGCCGCCACCCCGGACGTGACGGGAGCGCCGCGATGAATCTGCTGAAAGTGCGCCGCAGGCCCGAGCCCGCGGTCCGCATCCGCGAGCGCGACCGCCGCCTCGCGTGGCGGGTGGCCGCGCTGCTGCTGGACTACCCGGGCGAGTCGCTGCTCGTCGCGCTCGACGATCTGTCCGCCGCCGTGGCCGAACTGCCCGATCAGGTGCGCCTGCCGCTGGAACCGCTGATCACGCATCTGCGGTCCACCCCGCCGCTGACGCTGGCCGCCGACTACGTGGCGACCTTCGACCTGCGCAAACGCGCCAGCCTGCACCTGACCTATTACGCCTACGGCGACACCCGCAAGCGCGGGATGGCGCTGCTGCGGTTCAAGCACGCCTACCGGCACGCCGGGGTGGAACTCGGCGACGAGGAACTGCCCGACCATCTGCCGGTGCTGCTGGAATTCGCCGCCACCGTCGACCCGATCGGCGGCGAGCGCCTGCTGGGCGAGCATCTGCCGGTGATCGAGCTGCTGCGGCTGTCGTTGTCCGACAGCGGCTCCCCGTACGCGGGCGCGCTGGCCGCGGTGGTGGCCACCCTGCCGCCGCTGACCACCGCCGATCGGCGCCGCATCGCCGAACTCGCCGCCGAGGGGCCGCCGGACGAGGAGGTCGGACTCGACCCGTTCGCCCTGGACCCGTCGCTGTTCACCGACTCGGAAGGCCGCCGATGAACGCCAGTCTGCCCCTGCCCACCGAGCTGTGGATGATCCTGCCCTACATCGCGTTCACCTCGTTCGTGCTCGGCCACATCTGGCGGTACCGCAACGACCAGTTCGGCTGGACCACCCGCTCCTCGCAGATCTACGAGAGCCGCCTGCTTCGCCTGGGCAGCCCGCTGTTCCACTTCGGCATGCTCGGGGTGTTCGGCGGTCATGTGCTCGGCGTGCTGATCCCGCAGTCCTGGACCGCCGCCGTCGGCATCTCCGAGCACGCCTACCACGTGATCGCGGTCGGCGCGGGCTCGGTGGCGGGCCTCGCGGTGCTCGCAGGCGTGGCGATCCTGCTCTACCGCCGGATCACCGTGCCCGCGGTGCGCAAGGCCACCACCGTCAACGACAGGGTCATGTACGTGCTGCTGGCCGCCGCCCTCGGCACCGGCCTGCTCAACACCTGGGGCAGCAATCTGCTGTGGGGCACCTACAACTATCGCGAGACCGTCTCGCCGTGGTTCCGCAGCCTGTTCACCCTGGCCCCGCAGCCGGAGCTGATGGTCGGCACCCCGTGGACCTTCCAGCTGCACGGCCTGGTGGTGCTGGTGCTGGTGGCCATGTGGCCCTACACCCGCCTGGTGCACATGTTCAGCGCGCCGCTGGGTTATCTCACCCGTCCTTACATCGTCTACCGCGCCAAGGAGACCAACGCCGCCGACACCCGCCGCTATGCGCGGGCGTGGGATTCTCCGGTGACCCCGGAGCGCTGGCGCTGAGAACGGCCCGGGGGGGGGGGGGCGCGCGAGCCCGCCCCCCCCCCCGCCCCCCCCCACCACCCGGGGGCGGAGTCGGGGGGCGCGGG
>NZ_JARWRU010000392.1 GCF_029867845.1 Nocardia farcinica
GGGCATCACCACCGCGCACTTCGTGCCGTCGATGCTGTCGGTGTTCGTCTCGACCGTCGGCAGCGACAGTTCCGGCGAGGGCACGGACCGGGCAGAGGGCGAAGGCGCGGACATCGCCGCGCCGCTGGAGCTGCGGCTGCGGCAGGTCTTCGCCTCCGGTGAGGCGCTGCCCGCGCCCACCGCGCAGCGCCTGCGCGAGCTGACCGGCGCGCGCCTGCACAACCTGTACGGCCCCACCGAGGCCGCCGTCGACGTGACCTACCACGAGGTCGTCGACGCCGACACGGTGTCGGTGCCGATCGGCCGCCCGGTGTGGAACACCGAGGTGTACGTGCTCGACGCGCGCCTGCACCCCGTCGCACCGGGTGTCGCGGGTGAGCTGTATCTGGCGGGCGACCAGCTGGCGCTGGGCTACCTGGGCCGCAGCGACCTCACCGCCGACCGCTTCGTGGCCGACCCGTACGGCGAGCCGGGCGAGCGCATGTACCGCACCGGCGACCTGGTGCGCTGGAATCGCGACGGCGAGCTGGAGTACCTCGGCCGCACCGACTTCCAGGTCAAGCTGCGCGGTCTGCGCATCGAGCTGGGCGAGATCGAGGCCGCGCTGCTGGCGCAGCCCGGCGTGGCCCAGTCGGTCGTGGTCGTGCGCAACGACCCGCACGCGGGCGATCAGCTGGTCGGCTACGTGGTGCCCGAACCGGAGCGGACCGTCGCCGCCGACGCGCTGAAGGCGGCGCTGGCCGCGGCCCTGCCCGGCTACATGGTGCCCGCGGCGATCGTGGTGCTCGACGAGTTCCCGGTCAACGCCTCCGGCAAGCTGGACCGCAAGGCGCTGCCCGCGCCGGTCTTCGAGGCCAAGACCTTCCGCGCCCCGTCGACCCCGATCGAGGAGATCGTGGCCGACATCTTCGCCGACCTGCTCGGCGTCGACCGCGTCGGCGTGGACGACGACTTCTTCGCCCTCGGCGGCAACTCGCTGGTGGCCACCCAGGTCGCGGCCCGCCTGAGCAAGGCGCTGAACACCGAGATCGGCGTGCGCGCGCTGTTCGAGGCCCCCACCGTCGGCGGTCTGGCCGCGCGCGTGGAGTCGCACGCGGGCACCGGTGTGCGCCAGGCGCTCACCGCGGCCGGACAGCGGCCGGAGTACCCGCCGCTGTCGCTGGCCCAGCAGCGCATGTGGTTCCTCAACCGCTTCGACACCGGCCCGGAGTCGGCCGGGGCGGCGAGCACCTACAACATCCCGGCCGTAGTGCGCCTGCGCGGTCTGCTCGACCTGGCCGCGCTGCGCGGCGCGATCGCCGACGTGATCGCCCGCCACGAGACCCTGCGCACCGTCTACCCGTCCCACGACGGCGTGGCCTACCAGCGGGTGCTGCCCGCCGCCCGGGCCGTCCCGGAGCTGGATCTGCTCGAGGTCGACGAGGACGAACTGCTCGGCAGGCTCTACGACTTCGTGAACGCGCCCTTCGACGTGACCGCCGAACCGCCGGTGCGCCTGCGCGTCCACGAACTCGGCGAGCGCGACTACGTGCTGGCGCTGGTCGTCCACCACATCGCCGCCGACGGCTTCTCCATGCGGCCGCTGGTGCGCGACCTGATGACCGCCTACGTGGCCCGCACCGGCAACACCGAGCCGGGCTGGCAGCCGCTGTCGGTGCAATACATCGACTACGCGCTGTGGCAGCGCGAGACCCTCGGCGACGAGGACGACCGCACCTCGCTGATCTCCGAGCAGCTCGACTACTGGCGCACCGCGCTGGCCGACCTGCCCGAGGAACTGCGCCTGGTCAACAAGCCGCGCCCGACCGTGGCCAGCTACCGGGCGGGCACGCACCGCTTCCGGGTCCCCGGCGCGCTGATCGAGGAGCTGAACCGGGTCGCCCACGCGGGCGGCACCACCCTGTTCATGGTGGTGCACGGCGCCTTCGCCACGCTGCTGTCGCGGCTGTCGGGCAGCGAGGACATCGCCGTCGGCATCCCGGTGGCCGGCCGCGGCGAGCAGGCGCTCGACGACCTGGTCGGCATGTTCGTCAACACCCTGGTGCTGCGCACCCAGGTGGACGCGGCCACCCCGTTCGCCGACCTGCTCGCCCAGGTCCGCGAGCGCGACCTGCAGGCGTTCGCGCACGCCGACGTGCCCTTCGAGCGGCTGGTCGAGGTGCTCAACCCGACCCGTTCGCAGGCGCGCCACCCGCTGTTCCAGGTCATGCTGTCGTTCCAGAACCTGGGCCGCACCTCGCTGGAGCTGCCCGGCCTGACCGTCGAGGAACTGGGCATCGACCCGCCGACGGCCAAGTTCGACCTGCAGCTGACGCTCTCCGAGATCCCCGGCGGCGGCGCGGAGATGGACGCCGAGCTGGTCTACGCCACCGACCTGTTCGACGCGGGCTACGCCGACGCCTTCGCCGCCCGCTTCCTGCGGGTGCTCGAGGGCGTCGCCAGGGCGCCGCGCACCCCGGTGGGCGATCTGGAACTGCTCGACCCGGCCGAGCGCGAGCTGGTCGTGCGGCAGTGGAACGACACCGAGTTCGCCGTCGACGCCGCGCTGACGGCGCCCACCGTCGACGACGCGGCGACCCTGGTCGCCATGTTCGAGGCCCAGGTCGCGCGCACGCCCGACGCGATCGCGCTGACCTTCGAGGGGACGAGTCTGTCCTACGCCGAGTTCGCGAGCCGGGTGCACCGCCTGGCGCGCTGGCTCAAGGACAACGGCGTCGGCCCGGAATCCTATGTGGGCCTTGGCATCCGGCGTTCGCTGGACCTGCTGGTCGGCATGTACGCCATCGGTGCGGCCGGTGGCGCCTACGTGCCGATCGACCCGGACAACCCGGCCGAGCGCATCGAGCACATCCTCGAGACCGCGGGACCGGTCTGTGTGCTGACCTCCGGCTCGGATCTGGACGTCACGCTCTCGCGTCAGGTCCGCATCGATCAGCTCGACCTGTCCGGCTACTCCGACGCGCCGTTGACCGACGCCGACCGGCACCGGCCGCTGCGCACCGGCAACACCGCCTACGTCATCTTCACCTCCGGTTCGACCGGCCGCCCGAAGGGTGTGGCGGTCAGCCATGCCTCGATCGTCAACCGCCTGGTGTGGGGTCACGCCCAGTACGGCCTGGCCGCCGACGACGTGGTGCTGCAGAAGACCCCGGCCACCTTCGACGTGTCGGTGTGGGAGTTCTTCTGGCCGTTGCAGGTCGGCGCGCGCCTGGTGATCGCCCGCCCGGACGGCCACCGCGACCCGGCCTACCTGGCACAGCTGATCGTCGACGAGGGCATCACCACCGCCCATTTCGTGCCGTCGATGATGTCGCTGTTCGTCACCGAGCCGCGCGCGGCCGAGTGCACCGGCCTGCGCAACGTCTTCGCCTCCGGTGAGGGCCTGCCCGCGGTGACCGCGCAGCGTCTGCGTGAGCTGACCGGCGCCCGTCTGCACAACCTGTACGGCCCGACCGAGGCCGCCGTCGAGGTGACCTTCCACGAGGTCACCGACGCCGACACGGTGACCGTGCCGATCGGCGCCCCGGTCTTCAACACCCAGGTCTACGTGCTCGACAACCGCCTGCGGCCGGTCCCGGTCGGCGTGCCCGGCGAGCTGTACCTGGCGGGCGCGCAGATCGCCTACGGCTATGTCACCCGCCCCGAC
>NZ_JARWRU010000393.1 GCF_029867845.1 Nocardia farcinica
CACCGGCAGGCTGCGCGTCCGCACGCCGCAGGCTGCCGGCGACGGCGACGGCGGCTGGGTGACCACCAGCGATCTGGCGCACCTGGACGAGGACGGCTTCCTCTACATCGACGGCCGTGCCGACGACGTGATCATCCGTGGTGGCTTCAAGATCTCCCCGGCCACAGTGGTGCGCGCCCTGCAATCGCACGACAGCGTCGCCGAGGCCGCCGTGGCGGGCCTGCCACACGAGCGGCTCGGGCAGGTGCCGGTGGCCGCGGTGGAGTTGCGCACCGCCGCCCGTGTGCCCGATACCGAGGAACTGGTGCGCCACTGCCGGGAGCGGCTCACCCCCTACGAGGTGCCGGTCGCCGTGCGCATCCTGGACGAACTGCCGCGCGGCGCGGCGTTGAAGGTCGACCGCCGCAGACTGCTGGAGATATTGGAAGACCTGGAGATGCTGGAGGGCACCGACACCCATGCCTGAGAACAACACCGCACCGCAGAGCGAGACGAGCCAGGCGCCACCGGTGCTCGTCGAACGCGACGGGCACGTCCTGGTGCTCACCATCAACCGCCCGCACGTCCGCAACGCGGTGAACCAGGCGGTCGGCACCACCATCGGCTACGCGCTCGAGGAAGCCGCGAACGACCCGCAGGTGCGCGCGGTCGTGCTCACCGGCGCGGGCGACAAGGCCTTCTGCGCCGGCGCCGATCTCGCGGCGCTGTCCCGGGGCGAGGACTTCTACGTCGAGGGCCACGCCTCCTGGGGATTCGGCGGCTACGTCGGGCATTTCATCGACAAGCCCACCATCGCCGCGGTCAACGGCCTCGCCTTCGGTGGCGGCGCGGAACTCGTGCTGGCCAGCGACCTCGTGGTGGCGGTGGAGTCGGCGAAGATCGGCCTGCCCGAGGTCACCCGCGGCCTGATCGCCGGTGCGGGCGGCGCCTTCCGGCTGCCCGAGCAGATCCCGCGCCGGGTCGCCATGCGACTGCTGCTCACCGGCGAGCCGATCACCGCCGCGGAGGCGCAGCGCTGGGGTCTGATCAACGAGGTGGTGCCCGACGGCAAGGCGCTCGAGGCGGCGCTGACGCTGGCCCACACGATCGCGGCCAACGCCCCGTTGGCGGTGTGGGCCACCAAGCGTCTCGCCTACGGCGTGCGGGACGGCCGTCCCGAGAACGAACGCGATCAGTGGAAGCACAATCTCGACGAGGTCGCGGCGCTGCTGCGCACCGAGGACGCCGCCGCGGGGCCGCGCGCGTTCACCGAGAAGCGCGCCCCGCGGTGGAAGGCGCGGTGACTGGCTCGTGAGTGCGAAACCCGGACGGGTACACGGCAAGGTCGCCCTGGTCACCGGCGCGGCGCGCGGCCAGGGCCGCAGCCACGCGGTCCGGCTGGCCGAAGAAGGCGCCGACATCATCCTGATCGACATCTGCCGCGACATCGAGTCCAACGACTACCCGCTGGCCACTCCCGAGGACCTGGCCGAGGCCGCCGCCGAGGTGGAGAAGACCGGCAGGCGGGCGGTCACCGCCGAGGTCGACGTGCGCGACCGGGCGGCGCGGGCCGCCGCGCTGGCGGCCGGGGTGGCGGAACTGGGCAAGCTGGACGTGGTGGTCGCCAACGCCGGTATCTGCCCGCTGGGCGAGGGCAAGGAGGTCACCGCCTTCGCCGACGCGCTCGACGTCGACTTCGTCGGCGTGCTCAACACCGTGCACACGGCGCTGCCGTACCTGCGCGCGGGCGCCTCGGTCGTCACCATCGGCTCCATCGCCGGACTGCTGGCCGCCGGCTCGAGCGGCGGACCCGCCGGCCCGGGCGGCGCGGGCTACAACTACGCCAAGCAGCTGGTCGACTCCTACACCATGAAGCTGTCGGATCAGCTGGCGCCGCACTCGATCCGGGTGAACGTCATCCACCCGACCAATGTGAACACCCCGATGTTGCAGAGCCCGGTGATGTACCGGCAGTTCCGGCCCGATCTGGCGAACCCGACGGCCGAGGACGCCGCCGCGGCCTTCCCCGCCATGCAGGCCATGCCGGTCCCGTGGGTGGAGGCCGCCGACGTCTCGCACGCGGTGGTGTATCTGGCCTCCGACGAGTCGCGCTATGTGACCGGCGTGCAGCTCAAGATCGACGCGGGTGCGACCGGAAAGCGCCGATGATCCACTCCACAGCCGGGCGCGCGGCGCCCGGATACGCAGAACCGACGAACGGAAGTAGGCCGCGATGAAGCGACTGGTATTCGAATCGGAGCACGAGCAGTTGCGTGAGACCGCGCGGCGGTTCGTCGAGCGCGAGATCGCGCCGAACGCCGAACGCTGGGAACGCGAGGGACAGGTCGACCGCGAGGTCTACAAGAAGGCGGGCGCCGCCGGCCTGATCGGCTTCAACATGCCCGAGGAGTACGGCGGCGGTGGCGCGGTCGACGACTTCCGTTTCAACGCCGTGGTGGTGGAGGAGCTGGCCCGCTTCGGCGGCGCGGCACCCGGCCTGAGTCTGCAGAACGACGTGGTCGGCCCGTATTTCGTCAATCTGGCCGACGAGGAGCAGAAGGCGCGCTGGATTCCCGGCATCGCCTCCGGCGAGATCGTGCTCGCGGTGGCCATGAGCGAGCCGGGCGCGGGCAGCGACCTGTCGGCCATCACGACCACCGCCCGCCTCGACGGCGACCACTACGTGCTCAACGGCTCCAAGACCTTCATCTCCGCGGGCATCAACTCCGACCTGGTGGTCGTGGTGGCGCGCACGAACCCGGACCCGGCTGCCGGCCACAAGGCGTTCTCGCTGCTTGTCGTCGAGCGCGGCATGCCCGGTTTCGTGCGCGGCCGCAAGCTCTAAAAGATGGGCCTCAAGGCCCAGGACACCGCCGAGCTGCACTTCACCGACGTGCGGGTGCCCAAGGAGAACCTGCTCGGCCAGGAGAACCGCGGCTTCTACCACCTGATGCACAACCTGCCCTCGGAGCGACTGTCCATCGCCGTCGCCGCGGTGGCGGGCGCGCGTTCGATCTTCGAG
>NZ_JARWRU010000394.1 GCF_029867845.1 Nocardia farcinica
CGTCACCGGCGGGTCGCCGCCCGGCGCGCCCGAGCCGGCCGGTTCGGAGCCCGCGCGTCGGCGCCCTCACGGGGCCGTCCCTCTTCGGGGGCGGCCCGTCGTCGTCTCCGGGGAACGCTCTCGTCCGGTGTCGTGGAAGCCCTCGAAGTCCTCCGGGCGCGGTCGAGACCGAGTTGTGACGTCCGAGCAGGCACGCCGCGCACCGAGCTCCGCTCGACACCCATACGCCGTCAACGGCGTTTTCATGACGTCCGGTCTGTTTATCTCCAGCAAATCGAACTCGATGAGTGGCGAATTCATGGCTATCAGCGAATTACGCGCTTGTGATTCTGTGACAGGAGTTTCGCGGGGGCCATAAAGTGTCGTACGGTTCGAGTGGTCGCCGATGGGGAACTAGAGGTAGAAGAGTTATCCGCCGACGGATGAGCAGGGTGGTCCCCGGTGGGGCTCGTGTGGCGATGCCCGACTCGAGTCCTTGGAGGTGCGATGCACAGGAACCATGGGGCCGGTCAGCGATCGAAACGAACGATCGCTCTCGGATTGCTGGTGTGCGCGGCGTTGGTGTTGACCGCTGGGACAGGCGTGGCGGTGCCGCCACCGCCGCCGAACCCCGGCGACGGGGAGATCGCCGCGGCCGGGGCACAGGTCGACGCCGAGGTGAGCACGCTCGGTGCGCTGATCAACGAGGTCGCCGCCGTCGACCAGGAACTGCGCAGGCTCGACGACGAGGTGGCCGCCCGCCGCGAAGAGGTCAACAAGGCGCTGGTCGACCTGCAACTGGCGCGCGAAGCCGCCGATGCCGCGGCCGAGCAGGTCGAGACCACCCAGGCCGATCTGACCGTGGCGGGCGAGGAGGTCGCCAGGGCCCGCGACGGCTTCGACGAGTTCGCCACCGTCGCCTACACACGACCGACCTCCGGCTCGCTCATCACCCACCTGGCCGCGGCCACCCCGACCGGGGCCATCGACCGCGCCGAGGTCATCGGCCTGGTGTCGAAGAACCAGCAGCAGGTGCTCGACACCCAGCGCCGCGCGCAGATCGAGCTGGGCAACCGCAACGCCGAAGCGCGCGAGGCCAAATCGCGCGCCGACGCGGCCGCCGCCGAGGCCGAGGCGCTCAAGCTCGCCGCCGAGAACGCCGTCGCCGCCGCCAAGTCCGCACTCGACAGCGAATCCGCGCGCCGCGCGAGCCTGCAACGCGAACGCGACGCCGCCCAGTCCCGACTAGACGCCGCCCGCGCGAACGTGCAGGGGCTGTACGACCAGCGCGAGGTCTACCAGGACTGGAACCAGCAGCGCCTGGCCGAGGAGGCCGAAGCCCTGCTGGTCGCCGCCGCCCAGGCCGCCGCCCGCGCCGCCGCCGACCTGGCCGCCAGGGAACGCGCCGCGCAACTCGGCGAGGGCAAGCGCCCGCACACCGAACTGGAGAACAGTCCGGCGCCGAAGAAGAAGTCCACGCCTTCGCCGACCAAACCCGCGGTGACCGGCGCCCAGGCGGTGGAGATCGTGGTCGACCGGGCGCTGTCGCAGCTCGGCGTCACCTACGCCTGGGGCGGTGGCGACGAGGACGGCCCCACGCTCGGCATCCGCGACGGCGGCGTGGCCGACAGCTACGGCGATTACAACAAGGTCGGTTTCGACTGCTCGGGCCTGATGGTCTACGCCTTCGCCGGCATCGGTGTCTCGCTGCCGCACTACAGCGGCTACCAGTACAACGCGGGCACCAGGGTCCCGCTGGCCCAGAAGGCCCGCGGCGCCATGCTCTTCTGGGGCCCCGGCGGCAGCCAGCACGTGGCCCTCTACCTGGGCAACGGAAAGATGGTGGAGGCGCCGCAATCCGGCGACGTCGTCAAGGTGTCCCCGGTGCGCGAGGACGGCATCATGCCCTATGCCGTCCGCATCATCACCTGAAACCGTGCTCCACCAGGTGTTCTCCGTTCGAGTCCGGCCGTCGCGCCGGGCTCGAACGCTGTGTGCGGGCCGCATCCGATTCGTGGTCGCGCCCGCGAATCACCGTGCCCGCGGCAGCCGGTTGCGGCAGAGTGGGCCGATACCTGGAATAGTTGGTGCCGCACGCACTAGACCGAGGCGAAAGCGGGGAGATTGGTGACTTCGACGGACAGCGTGAGCGGGGCGAATCTGGCGAAGGAGAAGCCGGAGGCAGCGAACGTTGCTGAGGGCGCCCTCGAGCGTGACGTCCAGACTCTCGAGAAGGCGATCTACGAGGTCAAGCGGGTCATCGTGGGGCAGGACCGGCTCGTCGAGCGGCTGCTGGTCGGCGTGCTCGCCCGCGGCCACGTGCTGCTCGAAGGCGTGCCGGGCATCGCCAAGACGCTGGCCGTGGAGACCTTCGCCAAGGTCGTCGGCGGCACCTTCTCCCGCGTGCAGTTCACCCCCGACCTGGTGCCCACCGACCTGATCGGCACCCGCATCTACCGCCAGGGCCGCGAGGAATTCGACACCGAACTCGGCCCGGTGGTGGCCAACTTCGTGCTCGCCGACGAGATCAACCGCGCGCCCGCCAAGGTGCAGTCCGCGCTGCTCGAGGTGATGGCCGAGCGGCACGTCTCCATCGGCGGCAAGACCTACCCGATGCCCGATCCGTTCCTGGTCATGGCGACCCAGAACCCGATCGAGAGCGAAGGCGTGTACCCGCTGCCCGAGGCGCAGCGCGACCGCTTCCTGTTCAAGGTCGTCGTGGACTACCCCTCCGTCGAGGAGGAACGCGAGATCATCTACCGGATGGGCGTCACCCCGCCGCAGGCCCAGCGGGTGCTCGACCCCGAGGAGCTGATCCGCCTGCAGAAGGTCGCCGCCAACACCTTCGTGCACCACGCCCTGGTCGACTACGTGGTCCGGGTGATCGCCGCGACCCGCAACCCGCTGGACTTCGGCATGACCGATGTCGCCAACTGGATCGCCTACGGCGCCTCGCCGCGCGCCAGCCTCGGCATCATCTCCGCCGCCCGCGCCGTCGCGCTCATCCGCGGTCGCGACTACGTGGTGCCCCAGGACGTCGTCGAGGTCATCCCGGACGTGCTGCGCCACCGCCTGGTGCTGTCCTACGACGCGCTGGCCGACGAGGTCACCCCGGAGGACGTCATCAAGCGGGTCCTGCAGACCGTCGGCCTGCCACAGGTGGCCCCGCAGGCGGTGCCCTCCGGCGCGCCGCAGCAGCAGATCCCGCAGCCGCCGGCGCAGGGGCAGGTTCCGCAGGTCCCGGGCGCCCCCGCCCCGGCCGGCGCCGACCAGTCCAAGTGATCCCGGCGTGACCATGTCATTGCATGCGCCGCCGTCCTTCCGGGCGGGTGAACTCTCCGACGCACGCCTGGCCGCCGCGCTGAAGACACTCGAGCTGACCGTGCGCCGCCGTCTCGACGGCGTCCTGCACGGCGACCACCTCGGCCTCATCCCCGGCCCCGGCTCGGAGCCGGGGGAGTCCCGGCTCTACCAGCCGGGCGACGACGTGCGCCAGATGGACTGGTCGGTCACCGCCCGCACCACCCAGCCGCACGTGCGGCAGATGATCGCCGACCGCGAGCTGGAGACGTGGATGGTGATCGACCTGTCGGCCAGCCTCGACTTCGGTACCGCCGCCTGCCAGAAGCGCGATCTGGCGATCGCCGCCGCGGCCGCGGTCACCCACCTCACCAGCGGTGGCGGCAACCGCGTCGGCGCCGTCGTCGCCACCGGCGACCAGCTGGTGCGCATCCCGGCCCGCAGCGGGCGGGTGCATGCCCAGTCGCTGCTGCGCGCCGTGGCCACCACCCCGCACGCCCGCGACGGCGTGCGCGGCGACCTGCGCGGCGCCATCGAGTCGCTGCGCCGCCCGCAGCGCAAGCGCGGGCTCGCCGTGGTCATCAGCGACTTCCTCGGCGACATCGACTGGCAGCGCTCGCTGCGCGCGATCTCCGGCCGCCACGACCTGCTCGCGGTGGAGGTGCTCGACCCGCGCGACCTGGAACTGCCCGACGTGGGTGATGTGGTGCTGCACGACCCCGAGACCGGCCGCACCAGGGAATTCAGCATCACCCCCACCCTGCGCGCCGACTTCCGTGCCGCCGCCCAGCACCACCGCGAGCAGGTGGCGCAGGCGTTGCGCAGCTGCGGCGCGCCGGTGATGAGCTTGCAGACCGATCGCGACTGGATCGCTGATGTGGTCCGGTTCGTGTCCACCCGGCGCCACGCACTGGGCGCCTCGACCGGGCGGGTGCCTCGTCAGTGAGTATTTCGCATTTCACCGCGCCGCTGTGGCTCGGTTTCCTGCTGGTGGTCGCGCTGATCGCGCTCGGCTACGTGCTGGTCCAGCGCGCCAGGCACCGCCGCATGCTGCGCTTCTCCAACATGGAGCTGCTGGAGCGGGTCGCGCCGTCGCGGCCGTCGCCGGTGCGGCACGTGCCGGTGGCGCTGATGCTGGTCGGCCTGGTCTTCCTGACCGTCGCGGCGGCGGGCCCGACGGCGGTGCAGAAGGTGCCGCGCAACCGCGCGACCGTCGTGCTCGTCATGGACGTCTCGCTGTCGATGGAGGCTCAGGACGTCCCGCCGAACCGGCTCTCGGTCGCCCAGCAGGCGGGCAAGGAGTTCGTCGACGGCCTGACCCCCGGGATCAACCTCGGTTTCGTGACCTTCGCCGGCACCGCCTCGGTCATGCAGCCGCCCACCACCAACCGGGAGGCCGCCAAGGCCGCCATCGACAACATCAAGCTCTCCGAGCGCACCGCCACCGGTGAGGGCATCCTGACCGCCATCCAGTCCATCGAGACGCTGGCCACGGTGCTCGGCGGCGCGGAGACCCCGCCGCCTGCGCGCATCGTGCTGATGTCCGACGGCAAGCAGACCGTGCCCGACGACAAGGACGTCGACAATCCCCGGCACGCCTACACCGCGGCCCGGCTGGCCAAGAACAAGGGCATCCCGGTCTCGACCATCTCCTTCGGCACCGAGTGGGGTGCGGTGGAGATCCCCGACCAGGACGGCGGCGGGGGTGTGCAGCGGGTGAAGGTGCCCGTCGACAACGAGTCGCTGCGCGAGATCGCCAAGCTGTCGGGCGGGGAGTTCTACACCGCCTCCAGCCTCGAGGAGCTGACCGCCGTCTACGACACCCTCGAGGAGCAGATCGGCTACGAGACCACCCGCGGCGACGCCAGCAGGCCCTGGTTGCTGCTCGGCATGCTGTTCGTCTCGGCCGGTGTCGTCTCGGGTCTGCTGCTGCGCCAGCGTCTGCCGTGAGCCGGTGCGCGGGCCGGTGCGGAGGCGGCCCGCACTGTGCGGGCGATGGTGAACGGCCTGGTTGCCCGCCGGACGGTTGTCGTCGGACACAAGCTCGTCCGCCCGGGCGTCGGCCCCGCCGCGGGAGCAGATAGGTTAAGCCCCATGACCAACCTCACACCTCGATCGGTACTGGTGACCGGCGGCAACCGGGGCATCGGCCTCGCCGTCGCCCGGCGGCTGTCGGCCGACGGTCACAAGGTGGCCGTCACCCATCGCGGTTCGGGCGCCCCTGACGGGCTCTTCGGCGTCAAGTGCGACGTCACCGACTCCGCCTCCGTCGACCAGGCGTTCAGCGAGGTCGAAGCGCACCATGGCCCGGTGGAGGTCCTGGTGGCCAACGCGGGCATCACCGACAACATGCTGCTCATGCGGCTGTCGGAGGAGCAGTTCACCTCGGTGCTCGACGCCAACCTCACCGGCGCCTTCCGCTGCGCCAAGCGCGCCACCAAGGGCATGCAGCGCGCCCGCTTCGGCCGGATGATCTTCCTCGGTTCGGTGGTCGCCATGTCCGGCGTGCCGGGTCAGGTCAACTACGCCGCCTCCAAGGCGGGCCTGATCGGCATGGCCCGCTCCATCGCCCGCGAGATCGGCACCCGCAACATCACCGCCAATGTCGTCGCCCCCGGTTTCATCGACACCGACATGACCGCGGAGATGGAGGACAAGTACATCGAGATGGCCAAGCAGGCCATCCCGCTCGGCCGCACCGGCAAGCCGGAGGAAGTCGCCGCCGTGATCAGCTTCCTCGCCTCCGACGACGCCGCCTACGTCAGTGGCGCGGTGATCCCGGTCGACGGCGGAATGGGCATGGGGCACTAGTATTCCGCTGGCCAGCGGGTAGCTCCGCTGGCCGGCGGCAGCGCACTCATCCGGTGTGGGCACACTCTAGAAATCAGGGAGAACCAGGAACTCATGGGCGGACTGCTCGAAGGCAAGACCATCCTCGTCACCGGCATCATCACCGATGCCTCGATCGCGTTCCGTGCGGCCGCGATCGCGCAGGAGCAGGGCGCCAAGGTGCTCATCACCGGTATCCCGGAGCGGCTGCGGCTCATCGACCGCATCGCCAAGCGGCTGCCGAAGGAGGTTCCGCCCGCGATCGGCCTCGACGTGACCAACGAGGAGGATCTGGCCTCGCTGGCCGACAAGGTGCGCGAGCTGGCCCCCGAGGGCCTCGACGGCGTGCTGCACTCCATCGCGTTCGCCCCGCGCACCCTCATGGGCCCGGATGCCAAGCCGTTCCTGGAGGGCCCCGGCCCCGACGCGGCCAAGGCCTTCGAGATCTCGGCGTGGAGCTACGCCTCGCTGGCCCGGGCGGTGCTGCCGGTGATGAACGAGCGCGGCTCGATCGTTGGCATGGATTTCGATCCGCGCACCGCGATGCCGTACTACAACTGGATGGGTGTGGCCAAGGCGGCGCTGGAGTCGGTGAACCGCTACGTCGCCCGCGAGGTGGGCGAGGCCAAGAAGATCCGCTCGAATCTGGTCGCCGCGGGCCCGATCAAGACCCTGGCCGCCAAGGCCATCGCGGGCACCGCCACCGACGACGCCGCCAAGCTCAACCAGCTCAACCTCTACTGGGACGGCGCGGCGCCGATCGGCTGGGACGTCGACGACCCGACCGCCGTCGGCAAGTCCATCGTCGCCCTGCTCTCGGACTGGCTGCCCGCCACCACCGGCTCGATCATCTACGTCGACGGCGGCGCCAGCCACAACACCTGGTTCCCGGAAGGGTTCGCCGCCACCAACTGATCGCCGCAAGTCGCCGACTGATCCGGGAGAGGATTCGATCGTGGCCGCCGATGTAGCCGGTTCGTTCGCCTGTGACGCGCTCGTCCTGCTGTCCTTCGGCGGCCCCGAACGGCCCGAGGACGTGATGCCGTTCCTGGAGAACGTCACCAGGGGGCGCGGGGTGCCGCGCGAACGCCTCGAGGAGGTCGCCCAGCACTACCTGCACTTCGGCGGCGTCTCCCCGATCAACGCGCTCAACCGCGACATCATCGCCGCGGTCGAGCGCGAACTCGCCGCCGCGGGCATGGACCTGCCCGTGTACTTCGGCAACCGCAACTGGCACCCGATGGTGGAGGACACCGTCGCGAAGCTCGCCGAGGACGGGGTGCGCTCGGCGCTGGTCTTCCCCACCTCGGCGTGGGGCGGCTATTCCGGCCGCCTGCAGTACCACGAGGACATCGCCAGGGCCAGGGCCGCGGTCGGCGAGCGCGCGCCGCGCCTGCGCAAACTGCGCCAGTATTTCGACCACCCGCTCTTGGTGGAGTCCTTCGCCGACGCCATCACCGCGGCCGTGGCCGGACTGCCCGCCGACCGGCGCGAGCGGGCGCGGCTGGTCTTCACCGCCCACTCGGTGCCTCTCAGCGCCGACGCCGCCGCCGGCCCGCCCGCCGACGGCGGCCACCTCTACACCCGCCAGGTCGCCGAGGCCGCCCGATTGTCCGCCGCCGCGGCCGGTTTCGACGAGTACGACCTGGTCTGGCAGTCCCGCTCCGGCCCGCCCCAGGTGCCGTGGCTCGAACCCGACATCGTCGATCACCTGACGGACCTGTCCGTCAAGGGCGTCGACGCGGTGGTGGTGTGCCCGGTCGGGTTCGTCTCCGACCATCTCGAGGTCATCTGGGATCTGGACAACGAGGCGAAGGACAAGGCCGCCGAACTCGGCATGTCCTTCGCCCGCGCCGCCACCCCCGGCACCGACCCGCGCTTCGCGCGGCTGGTCGTGGAACTGATCCGCGAGCAACTCGACGGCCTCGCCCCGCGTCGGCTCAGTGACGTCCCCGGCTACGGCGACACCGACGACGGCGCCCCGTGCGCGGTGAAATGCTGTGCGCCGCAACGCCGCCCCGCCGCGAGCAACTGACATCGCCCCGCGCCGGGAGCGGGCCGGGCACGCTCAGCCGCGAGCGGAGGCGTGGATCGCGACCAGTCGCGCGGCCCGGATCGCGTCCCACAGCGGCCGCAGCAGGTTCTCGTGCTCGTTCATGGCGCTGGCCGAGGTGGGGGAGGACGCAGGCTCGCGCTGGGCGACGGTCAGGATGGCCGCCACGTGGTCGGCGGTGTCGAGAATCCGCCTGGCGCGCAACGGAATCGAGTCCGGGTAGTCGTGCCGCGAGTAGTCGGCCAGCTGGGCCTCGATGAGCTGGCGCGGATCGGCGTCGGAGCCGCCCGCCCCGGTGGTGTGCAGTTTCATCAGCGCGTCGGCGGCGTCGCGCACCGCCTCGCGCATGGTGTACTCGGCCTCGCCCAGCGACAGATCCGTCCCCGGCGCGGCGGGCAGCGGCACGGTGTAGACCGTCCACTGCAAGGTGTCGTCGTCGACCCACAACGGGATCAGACCGGTGCCGTCACTACCCGGCGTGCCGGCGAGGATGCCCTCGCCCGCCTCCAGCGCATCCGCGGCGAACACCGTGCCGACCGGCAGGCCGCGCACGTCGCCGGGGACCGGAAGCACCAGGCGCACCTGCGCGCTCTCGCCCGCCATCGCCTCCCGAATCACCTTGAGCAGTGGCATGACCGCGCTTCCGGTGGGTTCGCCGCGATAGGACCACGGCAGGTCGGATCGCCCGCCGGTCAAGGGATCACCGGCGGCGATGGTGTGTCTCGGCGCCCACGCGTGTAGTGCCCCGAGCACGTCGTCGGGCGCACTGTTCCCGGCCAGCCAGGAGCCGGCCCACACCGTCAGCGTGGCACTAGGAGAGCACATAATCATCGAGCATAAAGCCGTCGGCGCTCTCGCACCGGCAGAGTGTGGCTACTGCGTGGTGTCCGCCGGTTCGGTGACGAAATCGATCAGCCGCTCGACCGCCCCGATGAGCGGCGATTCCAGATCGCGGAACGAGGTGACCGAGGAGTAGACGCGCCGCCACCCGTCCCGCGGCATCCCCCAGCCCAGCCGTGCGCACACCCCGCTCTTCCAGTCCTCGCCGCGCGGCACCCGAGGCCAGGCCTCGATCCCCAGCGCGGCCGGCCGCACCGCCTGCCACACGTCGACGAACGGATGGCCGGTGACGAGCACGTGCGGGCCGAGCCCGGTGGTCAGGTGGGTTTCCTTCGAGCCGGTCACCAGGTGGTCGACCAACACCCCGACCCGCCTGCCGGGGCCGGGGGCGAACTCGGCCAGCCGCCCGGCCAGATTGTCCAGGCCATCCAGATGCTCCACGACCACGCCCTCCACCCGCAGATCGTGGCCCCACACCCGCTCCACCAGCGCGGCGTCGTGCACGCCCTCCACCCAGATCCGGCCTGCCCTGGCCACCCGCGCGCGCAGCCCCTCCACCCGGGTCGAGCCGGACGCCGAGCGGGTCGGCTTCGCCGCGGCGGCCCGCTTCGGCCGCACCAGCGTGACCGGCTGTCCGTCGATGAGGAAGGCCGCCTCCCGCAGGGCGAACAGCCGCACCGCGCCGCGCCGGTCCTCGAGCTTGACGAACTCCCCGTCGTAGCTGCGGTCGAATCCGACGACCGCGCCGCAGAATCCGGTGGCCGCGTCCTCGACGACCAGATCGCGCTCGGCCTGCACGACCGGGATCGCGCGCTTGCTCCTCCTCGCGTGCCCGGCGAAGATGACGCCGCCGTACCGTTCGCTGTCCCGCGTACTCACCCGATCGAAAGTACCCGCCGCCGACCCGCTTTCGACGCCGCGACGCGATGGAGACCGAATCGGACGATTCGGTCGGGCCCGTGATCGGTGACCGCGGGCTAGAGTGGGTTCCGTGGCAGCGATTGCATGGCTGGTGGCGGGCCTGTTGCTCGCCGCCGCGGAAGTGCTGGTCGGGGAACTCACCCTGTTGATGCTCGGCGCGGCCGCGCTGGGCACCGCGGGATTCAGCGCGGCCACCGACTTCCCGGTGGTGGTCGACGCGCTGGTCTTCGGCCTCATCACGCTGGTGCTGTTCGCCGGGGTGCGGCCGGTGTTGCGCCGCAGGTTCGGCAACGAACCGCCCACCCTGACCAATGTGCACGCGCTGCCGGGAAAGACCGCGATCGTGCTGGAAGAGGTCTCCGACTCCGCCGGGCTGGTGAAGCTGGCCGGCGAGGTGTGGAGCGCACGCGCGATGAACGTGGGGGACGTCTTCGAACCGGGGGCGACCGTGTCCGTGATGGCGATCGACGGTGCGACGGCCGTCGTGTGGAAGGGACCGTAACCGTATGGAATTTCTCGTAGTCGCCCTGGTCATCGTGATCCTGATCGCGGTGGTCGTGTTCAAGTCGATCGCGCTGGTGCCGCAGGCCGAGGCCGCGGTCATCGAGCGCCTCGGCCGCTACTCGCGCACCGTGTCCGGCCAGCTGACCTTTCTGATCCCCTTCGCCGACCGTGTCCGCGCCAAGGTCGACCTGCGCGAGCGCGTCGTCTCCTTCCCGCCGCAGCCGGTCATCACCCAGGACAACCTGACCCTGCAGATCGACTCGGTCGTCTACTTCCAGGTCACCGATCCGAAGGCCGCGGTCTACGAGATCAGCAACTACATCGCCGCCGTCGAGCAGCTGACCGTCACCACGCTGCGCAACGTGGTCGGCGGCATGACGCTCGAGGACACCCTGACCTCCCGCGACCAGATCAACAGCCAGCTGCGCGGCGTGCTCGACGAGGCCACCGGCCGCTGGGGTCTGCGGGTCGCGCGGGTCGAGCTCAAGGCCATCGATCCGCCGCCGTCGATCCAGGAGTCGATGGAAAAGCAGATGAAGGCCGATCGCGAGAAGCGCGCCATGATCCTCACCGCCGAGGGCACCCGTGAATCGCAGATCAAGACCGCCGAGGGCGCCAAGCAGGCGCAGATCCTCGCCGCCGAGGGCGCCAAGCAGTCGGCCATCCTGTCCGCCGAGGGCGAGCGGCAGAGCCGCATCCTGCGCGCTCAGGGCGAGCGCGCCGCGGCCTACCTGCAGGCGCAGGGCCAGGCCAAGGCCATCGAGAAGGTCTTCGCCGCGATCAAGGCGGGCAAGCCGACTCCCGAGCTGCTGGCCTACCAGTACATGCAGACCCTGCCGATGGTGGCCCGCGGCGACGCCAACAAGGTGTGGATGGTGCCCAGCGACTTCGGCAAGGCGCTGGAGGGCTTCGCCCGCAACTTCGGCACCAAGGGCGAGGACGGCGTCTTCCGCTACGAGCCGCCCACCGAGGACGTCTCCCCGCCGAAGGTGGAGGACGACGCCGATGTCGCCGACTGGTTCGACATGACCAGCGACCCCACCATCGAACGTGCCGTCCGCGCCGCCGAGGCCGACGCCCGCAAGCCGGTAGACAACCCGGTCGCCGCCTCGCGCAGCAGCGCCGCCGGTCGGTCCGCGCCGCCCGCGCAGCAGCCCGCCGCCCCGCCGTCCGCGCCGCCGCAGCTCGAGCAGCAACAGTGGCAGGCCGGTCAGGGGCTGGTCACTCCGTCGCCCGAGCAGCAGCCACACCCGCAGCACCACCAGCCGCCCCAGGCCGGGCAGGCGCAGCCGCCGCGCCCCGGCGGCCCGACCCCCCGCGGTCCGCCGCCCGGCTACGCGCCCCCGCAGCAACAGAACTACGGCCGTCCGCCGGAGGGTTACGGCAGGCCGTGACCTCGGCCCGGCCGGTGACGCGACCCACAAGAAGAAGTTTGCTGAACAATTGCTGATACCCGAATTTCGGGCTACGGTGACCGTGATCAACTGGCACGGGCCACCGGGCCCGGAACTCGGGGAGAGCGTGATGTCGGACCAGTCCATCTTCGCCGGCGCACCGCGACCTGCGGACGCGGGATCACTGGCGGCCAAGCAGTTCGAGAACCGCGGCGACACGGTCTGGGTCGGCATCGGCCGCCCCGTGCCGTTCCCGCGGCGCGCGGGCTGGTGCTGCCGGGTGCGAGTCGAGCGCGACACCAGGCTGGAACAGTCCCAGGTCGTCGCCGCGAGCAAGCGTGAAGTCCTCCGCCTGGCTCTGGAACTGGTGACCGGCAGGCTCGGCGTCACCGAATCCCAATTCCTCGACGGCGCGGCTGTCGACGCCGACGCCTCGGCAGAACTGTTCGCGCTCGCCCGGTAGAACCGGCACCGCCCGAACTCAGCTCCGGGAAGTCGCCTCGGCGCTCTCCGCCGCCACGCCCACCGGGTCCGTGCGCGCGGGCTGCGCGTCCGCCGGCTCCCACCTGGCGTCCACGACCAGCCCGGCCAGCCCGATCAACAGGCAGATCACCGACACCGTGAGGGCGACCGGATGGGTGCCTCCGGTCAACGCGTCGGCGAGGACAACCGTCGCGATCGTCCCAGGCGCCGAGCCGATCACCGTCGCCGCCAGATACGGCCGCACCCTGATCGAGGTCAGCGCGCAGCAGTAGTTGACCACCGAGAACGGCGCGAACGAGATCAGCCGCAGCGACCCGACCGCCAGCCAGCCGCGCCTGCGCAGCCGGTCGTCCACCGCCCGCACCGTCGGATGCGTCAGCCGCGCCGCCACCCGGTCGCGGCCCATCGCCCGCACCAGCCGCAGCGCCAGCACCGCCGCCACCGCCGTGGCCGTCAGCGCGATGGTGATGCCGAGCGCCGCCCCGAACAGCACCCCGCAACTGACCGTCAGCACCGTGCGCGGGAACGGCGCCACCGCGACCAGGGCATAGAACAGCAGGAACAGCGGCGGGAACCACGCGCCGAGCGAACCGGCCCAGTCCTGGATCTGCTGCGGTGTCGGCAGCGGGACCAACAGCGCGGCGGCGAACAGCGCGCCGAGGACAGCCAGCAGCGCGAGCACACGCGGATTCCTGAGCAACGCCGTCACCGGGCAGAGGTTACCGGTTGGTAGTGGCACTCGAGGTCAGCCACCGTGCGGGCTGCCGCTAGCATCAAGGGAAACGGGACGAATGCTCGTTAACCTACGTGCTCGCTGAGCTGGGCGGACACGGCGGGTTTCGGGTGCACAGGGGTGTGCGCGCCCCGTGGTCGAGTGGAAGAGGGAAGAAGCTATGCCGATCGCTTCAGATCCGTCTCCGGGTGCGGAGGCAGTGCCGCAGTACGGTGCGTGGCGTAAGGGTGTGGCGGGCGTGCTCGCCAAGGCACGCAAGGTCGACGTGTCCGAGCTGCCCGAGCAGCCGGAACAGCTGCTCGCGCAGACCACCTACGACGGTCTGACCGTCAACCCGCTCTACACGCGCCGCGACGAGCGGCCGGAACCGCCGCTGCCCGGCGAGTTCCCCTTCGTGCGCGGCCGTGACGGCAAGCGCGACGTGCACCGCGGCTGGAACGTCAGCGCCGACTTCACCGGCGCCGACGCCGAGGCCGTCAACCGCGAGATCCTCGCCGGCTTGGAGAACGGCCTCAGTGCCGTCCGCCTCGGCGTCGGGGCGAACGGCGTGGCGGTCGCCGCCCTCCCGGCCGCCGTCCGTGGCCTGCTCTTCGAACTCGCCCCCCTGGCACTGAGTGCCGGTGCCGATGTCGCCGAGGCCGCCGCCACGCTCTACGGCGTCCTCGACGGCTACACCGCCGAACAGCTGAACCGCGCCGACATCCAGATCTCCCTCGGCGCCGCTCCGCTCACCAGCGCCTTCGCCGGCGCCCCCGACATCGACCTCGCGAAGGCCGTCGAACTGGCCGAGCAGGCGATCGCCCGCGCCGAGACCGTCCGCGCGATCACCGTGGACGGCACCGCCTTCCACAACGCGGGCGCCTCCGACGCCCAGGAACTCGGCGCCGCCGTCGCCGCGGGCCTGGCCTACCTGCGCGCGCTCACCGCCGCGGGCGTGCCGGTCGCCGACGCGCTCGGCCAGCTCGAGTTCCGCCTCTCCGCGACCGACGACCAGTTCGCCACCATCGCTAAATTCCGTGCCGCGCGCACCCTCTGGGCCCGCGTCGCCCAGGTCGCCGGCGCCCCGGAAGCCGGCGGCGCGCCGCAGCACGCCGTCACCTCAGCGGTCATGATGAGCAAGCGCGACCCCTGGGTGAACCTGCTGCGCACCACGCTGGCCACCTTCGGCGCGGGCGTCGGCGGCGCCGACACCCTCACCGTGCTGCCC
>NZ_JARWRU010000395.1 GCF_029867845.1 Nocardia farcinica
GCCCTCGAGCCGCTCCCGGGGCCCCGGGGGGGCTAGGGTGACGGGGGGCCGGCCACCGGGCCCTGTACCCCGGGTCACCTGCCAGTCTAGCGCCCGCGCGCCGACGCGAAGGCGTCCGCCCACGACGCCGACCGCTGCTCACCGGAACTCGCGCCGGACCGGAGGTTGCCCACGGGGGTCACAGTGCGGGGCTGGCGCTTCCAGTGCGGGTGCTCCTCGAGCACCTTGCCCGCGGCCGCCGCGACCTTCGCCGGGTCGATCGCGCCGGACTTGTCGCGCAAGCTGTCCAGCTCCACGCCAGCGGTCCACAAGTCGGACGGATCGGCCAGCTTTCCAGCGGCCAGCCGCTCGACTTCCGTGCGCTCGTAGCTGGTGACCCGCTCGCGCAGCCCGTCGCGCTCGGCCTCCACGTCGCGCAGCTGGCGACGCCACTTCGCTGCCTCCCGGTTGCCGCCCTGCTCGGCGTCGGTCTCGCTCGCCGGCACTTCCGCCGGCGCTTCCGTCGCGGGCTGGTCCTGCTCGGAAACCTCAGTGCTGGTCTCGGTGGTCTGGTCACTCATCGTCGTGCCTTCCGGTGTAGGGGGTGGAGATGTGAACGTGCTCGGTGATCCGCTCGACGCCGTTGGCGGTCATCTCGTAGTAGACGACTTCCGCCATGCCGGTCGGGATGTCGTCGGGCGGTCGCGGTTCGCGCGGCACCACATCGCGCGGCGCACGCTGGTAGTCCTCGAACGCGGCCCGAAGCGGGTCGCGGGTGTCATCGGTCATCGGTGCTGTCCTTCCTCGGGCGCCCGCGTGTGCCGGGCGGATGATGAACGCGGCCTGCCCACACGCCGACCGCCAGGTCTCCCAGCTCATCGGCGGCGGCCTCACATGCCGACCGCACCGGGCAGCGAGCGCACACCGCGGTGGCCGTGGCGAACCGCTCGTCCGCGTCCTGCGGCGACTCCCCGACGAGCAGGTCATCGAACCCCGGTGCCAGGCTCACGCACGCGGCATCGGTCAGCCGCTCGTCCACCAATTCAGACAGCAAGGACGGCGTACCGGGCCACGTTCGGCGAGTACTCATGCGCTTCCCTTCTCTCTCGTCGTGCAAGTACCTGGGGCGGCTCTCCCCTCCGGTCGCCTTGCCTCGGGGGAGGACCCCCCTGGCGCCGCGCCCGCCTCCTCCAGGCATAGGCGACCACCCCCCACGGCCGTTTTCCACCCTGGTGCTGCTGGGGCTGTGGTGTCCGCTCGGCAACCGGGTCGAGTCCGGTGTGGGTGTGCGGTTGCCGCACCCCCTTGACGCTGGGGTCCGAGATGGACCGGACCCCAGCGTTCGGGCGGTTGGTCGATGGGGCGCGCACTAGCTCGCGCCCCGGTCCACGGGCCTGCCGCCGCGTGTGCGTCGCGGGGCACGCGGTGAGTGCCGCTCAGTGTCACGGGAGGCAGTGAGCGGGGTGACCGTGGCGACCGGCTCACCCGAGCCGAGCCACTGGCCCGGCTTGCGGCCTGGCGTACGCACCTCGGCGTGCAGTGGGTTCACAGTGGGCTCATTCACGTGAGCCTGAGCCGACTGAGGATTCGGCTCAGTGGGCTCACTGCGTTTCCGCTGGTCAGGTCCAGTCGGCTCAGTGGGCTCAGTCGGCTCATGTGTAGGTGAGCCCTGATCCGACTGAGCCGACTGCAAGGTCCACACAGAGGTGCGGGGGAATCCCGTGATGGCATAGGCGACGCCGATGGACTTGGCGGCACGCTTGACCGTGGCATCGGAGAACCCTTGCTTGCGAGCCTCGGCTTTGACGACCTTCGCGGGGGTGGAGCCTTGCTCGGTGAGGTAGTCCTCCAACCACGCTTCGGCGGCTGTGCGATCCTCGCTGTCCGGCGCACCTTCCCCGGAGAGCAAGTCGCGGGCGTCCCGGTCGGACTCGCCGAGCCATCGCAGCAACCCGACCTCGGCGACGCCGTCATCGGTAGGCACGGTGGCCGACTCGATCACTGCCTCCATCGACCGTGTACGCGGCGCCAAATTGCCCTTGGTGTTCGTGACGACCAGATTGCCGCTGTCCTCATCCTTGGCGACCGAGAGCACCGACCGGGCCACCTGAGACCAGGCGATAGAGCCAAGGATGAGCTTGCCGGTATCGGCGCCATCGCGCTTGCCGAAGTGACACAGCCCCAGCACCACGCAATCGCGCCGTGCGGCCAACTGGGCCAGCGGCTCGAGGAACTGGCGAACCTGTCGGTCGTCCTTGCCGGACAGCTCCGAGGACATGGCCGAGGTGGCGGCGTCCAAGACGATGAACGAGACCTCTTCGGCGACGACGAGTTGGTCGAGTCCCAGGATGTCGGCGGGCAGGATCAGCGTCCCGGTGTTGGTGAGCTCGGTATGCACGTCGACAAACAGCACGCGGTCCATGTCGGCGCCCGCGGCCCGCAATCGTGGTACGACGGTGAACTCCCGCGCGTCCTCGGTGTGCAGGTACAGCACATTGCGGGGGCGACCGAACCACTCGCCTTCCAGCTGTCCACGGGTCACGCGGGCGGCCTTCTCTGCCGCAATGGTCGATTTGCCCAGACCTTCGCGGCCAGCGAGCAAGACGAGCGATCCGGCTGGCATCCAATCGGGGTCCACCCATCGCACGCGCTTGGTCCGAACGTCCGAGCCGCGGGTTACGACGAGTCGTCGACCACTTCCAGAGGTCTCGCGGTCGGGCTCGTCTGGCGGCGGCTCGTACTCGGCCGGGCCGGGCCAGGGGGCGGGGATCATGTTGTCGGCGTCGGCGAAATGATCGGCCGCGGGGGTAGCGGGCTGTTGCTGCTCGCGTTCCTCCTCGAGCTGGATGCGGTAGCACTCGCGGCAGACGTGGCAGAACTGGTCATAGACGGTGTGGTCGTAGCAGTGCGCGGTGGGCGCGGGAAGGCGCACGCCGCCCGCATCCCCGCGGGGTATGCTTGAAGCGCGGATGTCGGTCACCGCAACTCCTTTCCTATTCGGAGCGGCCCGCCCCCACCTGGTGAGGGCGGGCCGTTTCGTGTGCGTGGGCGGCTACGACACGCGCCGGACGGGTGCGGCCCGCTCGGTGCCGGGGTGACGGTCGCCGGACAAGCTGGCGCGCAACCGGGCCTCGAGGCGGCTCACGTTCTCGGCGAACTCGCGCGCGATGACGGCAGCCTGGAGTTCGTCGGCGGCCTCGAGGCGCGCGGCCAAGTGGGCGAACTCCCCTTCCAGCTCGCACCGGAACAAGGCGCGGAAGTGTCGACGCGCGGCGTCGGTCGGGCTGTAGCCCTGGCGCCAGGCGTCGAGCGCGGCGCTGATCGCGGACGACTGCGCCATCACTGCTCCTCGGCCATGTCGGCGAAGTGCAGCAGATCGGTGGCCAGGCGGCGGGCCTCCCAGCTGGTCAACCGGAGGGATGTCTCTTCCTCACCGTTCTTGACGAGCACCGTGACGACGGCCTCGATGGCGTCCACGGGCCGGTGTGCGCCGGTCTCGATGGCGATCGGCAGGCCTCGATGCCAGGGCATGAGGTTGAGTGCCAGCCCCTTGTCCTCGGACCAGCACGACTGGTCGGCGGGCGCTTCGCCGGGGTGGCCGATGTTGTCGCACCAGGACACGCACGGGCGCGCGGTCGCCGGGGTGTCGAGTCCCCGCGCGAAGTCGAGTTCCGTGTGGAGGCTGACGGACGGCTGGTTGTTCGATACGGTGTTCACGGCATGACTCCTCGTTTGGTGTGTGGGGTTTGCATCGACCCGGGAAGCGGCTCCACCCGCTCCCGGGTCGTTCTCGTTCTGGGGCTGTCGCATCACGCCGCCCCCGGTCGCACCGTGTTGGCGCCCTCGTAGTCCAGAACCGCCTGCAGCGGGTAGAGGACTCGGCGACCGACCTTGAGATAGGCCGGTCCATCCCCCAGGTAGCGCTGCTGCGCCAGGAACTCCCGGGTCACGTGCCAGCGACCCGCCAGCGCATCCGGGGTCAGGTGCTCGGTGTCCATCTCACCTCCTGTGTGAATCTTGCAGATTGATGTGCATCTTCCGCACATATCAAGGTGTAGCACGGTCTCCAGCTATTCAGCAAGATCCATTACGATCTGCATCATGGGAACAAGACGAGTGGAGATTGGCCCGACTGGCAAAACGGTGGCGCACAATGTGGCGCGCATCCGCAAGGCCCAGAACCTCACGCTGAGAGATGTCGCCGAGAGGCTGGCCGCAACCGATAGGCCGTTGGCGCACAACACAATTAGCGAGATCGAGCGCGGCGCTCGGCGAGCGGACGTCGATGACCTGATCGCGCTGGCGGTCGCGCTGAACTGCTCACCGCTCGCACTGCTGTTCCCACCAGCAATTCACGAGCACATCGTCACGATCACCGCAGCGGGGGATCGGCCGGCATGGGAAGTATGGCAGTGGGGGGAAGGCGAGCGGGCGCTGCTCGTAGACAGCTTGATGGACAGCAACGCACCCCGGGGCCAGCGCGGCACCGCGGCCGCCGAGCAATATCGACTCAACTCCGATCCTCGGCTACAAGGGGTGGCCGGAGCCCCGAACGTTCGCGTCGTCGTCGCCCCTGACGGCACCGACACAGCTGCGGAAGCTCCCACCAATGGCGACGATTGAGCCCTACGACACGAAGGCCGGTCGGCGGTACCAAGTCCGCTACCGCAAGCCCGACGGGAAGCAGACCAAGAAGCGCGGTTTCACGCGCAAGGTCGATGCCGAACGGTTCGCCGCGACGGTAGAGGTGTCGAAGATGACGGGCGAGTATGTCGCGCCGTCGCTTGGCCGGATCACAGTTGGTGAACTCGCCCCGAATTGGTTGCAACGCAAGCAATCTCAGGTAGCGCCGTCCAACTTTCGGACGCTCGATTCGGCCTGGCGCGTTCACGTCGCGCCGCGGTGGTCATCCCGGCCGGTCGCAGACATCGATTTGAGTGAGGTCGAGGCGTGGATCGGCGACATGGGGCGCGCGGGCAGCGGGGCAACCACGGTGATCCGCGCCTATGGGGTGCTGGCGGGCATCCTCGACGATGCGAAGAAGGCGCGGCGCCTGCGCGTGAATCCGGCCCGCGGCGTCGAGAACCTTCCGCGCAAGTCGGGCAAGCGCCACATCTACCTGACTGCCGACGACGTGGCCCGCCTGGCTTCCGAGTCCGGGCAGCACCGGGCATTGGTCCTCACGCTGGCCTATACGGGACTGCGATGGGGTGAGGCGGTCGCGCTGCGGGTCCGGGACGTTCAGTTCCTCCGGCGCCGTTTGGCGGTCGCTGAGAACGCGGTACAGCTGGGCGTAGACCATGCGGTCGGCCAGACCAAGAGCCGCAAGGAACGATCGGTGCCGGTGCCCGAGTTCGTGCTCACCGAGCTGTCGGCTCAATGCGCCGGGCGCGGCCCGGATGCACTGGTGTTCGGCGACGGGGTGAACTACCTCCCCCGGCCGAAGTCGAGCGGCGGGTGGTTCGCCGGGGCGGTGAAGCGGTCCGGGGTCCAGCCGATCACGCCGCACGACCTACGCCACACGTGCGCAAGCCTGGCGATCAGTGCCGGGGTGAACGTGCTCGCGCTGGCGAGGATGCTCGGCCACGCCGACCCATCGGTGACGCTCCGCGTCTACGCGGACCTGTTCGATACCGATCTCGACGCCGTGGCCGAGGCTCTGCATTTCAAGTGTGCCCATTCTGTGCCCAAAACCGGCGAGAGCGACGCGGCCACGGCATGAAAAAAGCCTCTCACCTGCGTTAACAGGTGAGAGGCTTTGGCGGTGGCGGAGGGATTTGAACCCTCGGAGGGGGGTTACCCCTCACACGCTTTCGAGGCGTGCTCCTTAGGCCGCTCGGACACGCCACCGCCGAAAACAATACAGCTCCCTCGACCGGATCACTAAATCGCCTGGTCAGGGCGGTGGGAGGCGGGGCGGGTCAGCGGTGCGAGCGGAAGAAGGCGTCGAGCAGGGCAGCGCATTCGGGTTCGAGGACGCCGCCGCGGACTTCGGGGCGATGGTTGAGGCGGCGGTCGCGCACCACATCCCAGAGCGAGCCGACGGCGCCGGGGTTGGGTTGACAGGCGCCGAAGACCAGGCGGCCGACGCGGGCCAGGACCAGCGCGCCCGCGCACATCGTGCACGGCTCCAGCGTGACGGCCAGGGTGGCGTTCTCCAGCCGCCAGCCGTCGCCGTTGACCTGCGCGGCCCGGCGCAGGGCCAGCACCTCGGCATGGGCGGTGGGATCGCCGAGGGCTTCCCTGGCGTTGGCGGCGCGCGCCAGCTCCCGGCCCTCGGCGTCGAAGACGACCGCGCCGACCGGCACGTCGCGCGGGTCGGCGGCCGCGGCGGCCTCGATGGCGACGCGCATCATCGCCTCGTCGGCCCGCAGCGGATTCGAGCCGAGCGCGCTCATCGAACCACCGTCACCTGGGCAGTTTGTCCAGCACCGCGGACAGCTCGTCGGCGAACCCGAGGCGCTGGGCGATCATGCCGAGCTGCTCGTCGGGGTAGAGATCGGTCTCGGCGAGGATGACCGACAGCACCGGTTCCGGCAGGCCCAGATCGGCCAGCAGGCCGAGGTCGCCCTCCTCCCACGGCTCGATGTCGTCCAGTTCGTCGGGGTCGATGTCGGGGACTTCGATGTTCAGGGCATCGAGGACGTCGGCGGCGATGTCGTAGTCGATCGCGGCGGTGGCGTCGGAGACGAGCAGGCGGGTGCCGCTCGGTCCGGGGCGCAGCACGACGAAGAACTCGTCGTCGACGTCCAGGAGTCCGAACACCGCGCCCGAACTGCGCAAAGCTTTCAGTTCGGTCTCCGCGATCGACAGATCGGTGAGTGCCGCACTGCTCAACGGACTACACCGCCATTTGCCTTCCTCGCGAACCACGGCCACTGCGAACCCCTCGAGGTCGTCGTACTCTTCCGAGGTCGCGCTGTTCGTGCCCGAGCGCTGTGCTGCCATGCGCGCAACGGTAGTCGGCTCGAGGTCAAATGTTGAACTCGTATGCCAATCTGTTCGGGTGACTGGCGACCAGAGAGTTCCGGTGTGTGTGCTCGGCACGGGGTTGATCGGCGGTTCCGTCCTCCGCGCCGCCCGCGACGCCGGATATGAGGCTTTCGCCTACAACCGCTCGGAGGCGGGCGCGCGGGCCGCGCGGGCGGACGGATTCGACGTGGTAGCCGACCTGCCCGCGGTGTTGCGCAGGGTCGCCGCGACCGACGCGCTGGTGGTCCTCGCGGTGCCGATGCCCGCGGTCGACCACATGCTGTCGATGATCGCCGAATACGCGCCCGGCTGCCTGCTGACCGATGTGGTCAGCGTGAAAGCGCCTGTGGCCGAGGCGGTCTCGAAGCACGGCCTGTCGGACCGCTATGTGGGCGGGCATCCGATGGCCGGGACGGCCGAATCCGGCTGGGCGGCCACCGATTCCGGGCTGTTCCGGGGCGCGGTGTGGGCGGTCGGGGTGGACGAGGGCACGAAGGTCGAACCGTGGACGCAGGTGGTCCGGCTGGCGCTGGCCTGCGGGTCGGTGGTGGTGCCGGTGGTCGCCGCCGAGCACGATCGGGCCGTCGCGCGGATCTCGCACCTGCCGCACGTGCTCGCCGAGGCGCTGGCGGTGTCCGGCGCGGCGGGCGGGGCGCTGGCCCTCGGCCTGGCCGCGGGCTCGTTCCGCGACGGCACGCGGGTCGCCGGGACGGCGCCGGATCTGGTGCGGGCGATCTGCGAGCCGAACGCGGACGCGCTGCTCGATGTGCTGGAGGAGACGCTGACCGTGCTCGGCGCCGCCCGCGACAGCCTGCGCGCCGACGGCACGCTCACCGATCTGGTCACCGCCGGGCACGACGGGCACACCGCCTACCGCACGGCCGAGCGCTGGGAGATCACCGACGTGCGGCCGGGCGAGCACGACTGGCTGCACCGGCTGCGCGACGCCGGGGGCCGTGGCGGAGTCATCACCGCGCTGGACTGACCCTGTTCCCGGCCCGCGCTCCCGGTCGACGCCTCGGCGGGGTCGTCACCGCGCCGCACCGGCCGCCAGCAGCGCCGGCACGACTGCTTCGGCAGCCAGGACGCGAGCCTCAGATGCGCTCGGCCAGCCCGGGGTAGTCGAGCAGGAAACCCTCGCTGTCGACGGTGACGGTCGCGCTGGAGACCGGCGAGAGCACACCGATCCCGTCGGCCCCGCTGCTGTAGGTCAGCGACGCCTCCTGCACCAGCAGCTCCGGCAGGCGCACGTAGACCACCGGGACCACCACCTCGTCGACCGCGTGCTGCAGGCCGTAGCGGCGGATCGGCAGGGTGTTGAAGAAGGGGCTGAGCACCACGTCCACGTCGAGCGCGCCGCCGAAGGTGGAGCGCACGTGGGTGCCGCCCGCGTCGACGAGCCAGTAGTTCTCCTCGTCACGCGCGATCGAGGCCTGGCGCTCGCCCGAGGCCGTGGTCGAGCGCAGCGACAACCGTTTGGTGCGGCCGTTCTCGTCGGTGACCAGGTCGTAGGAGGCGCTGAAGGCGGGATGGTCGGGGCCTTCGCCGCCCATAATCCGTCCGGCGGCGCGGATGCGGTTGCCGTTCAGCGTCACGCGTACCGACTCGATGCGTCGCGCGTCGTGCGAGCGCCACGTGAGAATCGCCGGCCACCGGGGTGCCACCGGTTCGCTGTCGGGGCCAGAGGCTGAGTTGGTCACTCATCTACCGTAAGCGACGATCGGCCGGGGGCCACGTCTCACATGACGCGAACCGCTGCCGAGCCGGTGGGGGACGGGTCCGGGCCGTGACTCGAGTAACGTTGTCGGGCAGCACCGGGTGCGAACATGTCGGCGCCCGTCGTGGGAGCGCAGAAAGGGTGACCGGTGACGGGCGGGCGGATGGTGGGGTTGTTCGCCGGTATCGGCGGGCTCGAACTCGGCCTGTCGGCGCACGGCTGGACCTCCGAGCTGCTGTGCGAGATCGAACCCGGCGCGCTGGCCGTGCTCGGCGCGCGCTTCCCCGGCACCGAACTGCACACCGACGTCACGGCCCTGCGCGCGCTGCCCTCGGGCACCGAACTGGTCGCCGCGGGCTTCCCCTGCCAGGACCTCTCCCAGGCGGGCCGCACCGCGGGCATCACCGGTCAGCGGTCCGGCCTGGTCGACGAGGTGTTCCGGCTGGTCCGCCGCAAACGCGGCCCGCGCTGGCTGCTCATCGAGAACGTGCCGTTCATGCTGCAACTCGGTCGCGGCGCGGCCATGCGCCACATCACCGCCGCTCTCGACGACCTCGGCTACACCTGGGCCTATCGCGTGGTCGACGCGCGCGCCTTCGGGCTGCCGCAGCGGCGCAGGCGGGTGCTCATGCTGGCCTCGCGCACCGAGGACCCGCGCCGGGTGCTGTTCGCCGAGGACGCGGGCGAGACGGTCGTCGGCGATCCCGAGCGCGACCCGTGCGGGTTCTACTGGACCGAGGGCGTGCGTGGGCTCGGCTGGGCGGTCAACGCCGTGCCGACGCTCAAGGGCGGCTCCGCGCTCGGCATCGCCAGCCCGCCCGCCGTGCGGCTGCCCTCCGGCGAGATCGTCACCCCCGGCATCGTGGACGGTGAGCGGTTGCAGGGCTTCGACCCGGACTGGACCGCGCCCGCGCTGGAGGCGCCCGGCATCAGGCAGGGGCACCGCTGGAAACTGGTCGGCAACGCCGTCAGCGTGCGGATGGCCGAGTGGGTGGGCGTGCGGCTGGCCTGCCAGAACGACCCGATCCCGCACGCCGAGCCGATCGATCCTGGCAAGCCGTGGCCGATCGCCGCCTGGGGCCGCGCGGGCAACGCCTACCGGGTGCCGGTGTCGACCTGGCCGGTGCAGGAGCCCTACGAGGATCTGAAGAACTTCCTCACCGACTCCAGGCTGCTGTCCGCCCGCGCCACCGCCGGCTTCCTGCGCCGGGCGGGCATGGGCAACCTGCGCTTCCCCGAAGGCTTCCTCGACGACGTGTCCGGGCATCTGGACCGGATGGGCGGCTGGGCGGCGTGAGCGGCGAGCGTCCGGTCACCGACGCCGCGACCAGCGCGCGGATGTCGCGGCAGCGGCGCACCGGGACCGCCCCGGAGCTGGCGTTGCGCCGCGAGCTGCACCGGCGCGGCCTGCGCTATTTCGTCGACCGCGCCCCGATCCGCGGCCAGCGCCGCCGTGCCGACGTGGTCTTCCCGCGCCGCCGGGTCGCCGTCTACGTGGACGGCTGCTTCTGGCACCGCTGCCCGCAGCACGCCACCGCACCGAAGAACAACGCAGGCTGGTGGGCGGAGAAACTGGCGGGCAATGTGGCCCGCGACCGCGCCACCGACGAGTCGCTGCGCGCCGCGGGCTGGCAGGTGGTGCGCATCTGGGAGCACGAGGACCCCGCCACCGCCGCCGACCGGGTGCAGGCGGTGCTGGCCGCCGGGCAGGACCGGAATCCGGTTGGCGGCGAGGCCCCCGGCAGCTGATGCTTGCTCCCGTGACGCGCACGAACATCTCGTCGGAATCGGAATTCGAAGATCTCGTCGGCTACTCGCGGGCGGTGCGGATCGGCGATCTGGTCGCGGTCAGCGGCACCACCGCCGCCGCGCCGGGCGGGACCGCCGTCGGCGGCGACGACATCGGCGCCCAGACCAGGGAGGCGTTGCGCCGCATCGGCGTCGCGCTGGCGCAGGCGGGCGCGAGCCTGACCGACGTGATCCGCACCCGCGTGTTCGTCACCGACATCGCCCGCTATCCCGAGGTGGCCGCTGCCCACGCCGAGGTCTTCGGCGACATCCGCCCCGCCGCCTCCATGTACGAGGTGCGCGCGCTCATCACGCCCGCGCTGCTGGTGGAGATCGAGGCCGACGCCGTTGTCACCGGCCGCGGCTAGGCTCGCGCCGGTGAGCCCCGAGACGACAGACCACACCCCGCACGCCCTGCTCGACCAGGTCGCCGCGGGCACCGCCCGGCTGCTGGAGACCGTGCGCGGACTGACCGACGACGATCTGCGCGCCCCTTCGCTGCTGCCCGGCTGGACGAGGGGGCACGTGGTCGCCCACCTCGCCCGCAATGCCGACAGCCTGCTCAACCTGGTGATCTGGGCGCACACCGGGGTGGAGCTGGGCCAGTACCCCAGTGCCTACCTGCGCGACGCCGACATCGAGGCGGGCGCCCCGCGCCCGGCCGGGCAACAGGTGCTCGACCTGACCGCCGCTGTCACCCGCCTGTCCGCGCTCACCGCCGCCGTGCCCGCCTCGACCTGGTCGGCGACCGTGCGCGCCCGCCACGGCACGCCGCTGCGCGCCGCGGGCATCGCCCGCATGCGGCTGCTCGAGGTGGAGATCCACCACGTCGATCTGGCCGCCGGTTACACGCCCGACGACTGGCCCGCGCTGTTCGTCGCCGAGGAGCTGCCACGCGCCGCCGCCGACATCGCCCGGACCCATCCCGCCGACGCACCCGCATTCGCGCTCGCGGCCACCGACTCCGACTTCCGGGCGACCGTCGGCACCGGCGAGCCCGCGACGACCGTCAGCGGACCCTCGCCCGAACTGCTCGCCTGGCTGATCGGACGCTCGCCGGGAAGCGGTCTCCCGGGTCCACTGCCCGAGCTGCCCGCCTGGCGCTGAGTCGCCGCTCGACGCCGACAGGCTCAGCGGAAACGCGCCGCCACCCCCGCGTCGGTGGCGAAGGCGAGGAACAGCTCGTTCTCGTGCGGGTCGCCGATGGTGACCCGCACGCCGTCGGTCCCGTAGGGCCGCACCAGCACGCCCGCCGCCGCGGCGGCCTCGCCGAAGTCGGCGCTGCGCTCCCCCAGCGGCAGCCACACGAAGTTGGTCTCGCTCGACGGCACCTCGTACCCGGCCGCCAGCAGCGCCGCCCGCACCCGCTCGCGCTCGGCGATCACCCCCTCGGTGCGCTCGAGCAGTTCGTGGCGGGCCTCCAGCGAGGCGATGGCGGCGGCCTGCGCCACCCTGTTCACGCTGAACGGGATGTGCACCTTCATCAGCGCGGTGATCACCTCGGGATCGCCCACCGCGTAGCCGACCCGCAGGCCGGCCAGCCCGTAGGCCTTGGAGAAGGTGCGCAGCACCACGACATTGGGCCGGGTGCGGCCGATCTCCACGCCGTCGGGGTGGGTCTGCGGGGTGAGCCGCATGTACTCGTAGTAGGCCTCGTCGAGCACCACCAGCACGTGCGCGGGCACCGCGTCGAGGAAGCGTTCCAGCTCAGCGCGGCCGACGGCGGTGCCGGTGGGGTTGTTGGGATTGCAGACGAAGATCAGCCGGGTGCGCTCGGTCACCGCGGCCGCGAGGGCGTCCAGATCGTGCAGGTGGGGCGCGGGCGCTTCGGGGCCGGTCAGCGGCACCCGCACGGCGGTGGCGTTGCCCACCTGGGTGACGATCGGGTAGGCCTCGAACGAGCGCCAGGCGAAGAGCACCTCGTCCCGCGGCGAGGAGCAGGTGATCTGCACCAGTTCCTGGCACAGCGCCACGCTGCCGCACCCGATCGCGACGTTCGCGGGTTCGACGCCGAGGAACTCCGCGAGGGCTGCCCGCAGTTCGCCGGACTGGTTGTCCGGGTAGCGGTGCGACAGTTCCGCCGCCTCCACGATCGCCTTGGCCGCCGAGGGCAGCGGCGGCAACGTGGTCTCGTTGCTCGCCAGCTTCACCGCGCCCGGGTTGCTGCGGCCGGGGGTGTAGGCGGGGATCGAGGAGAGATCGGGACGGTTGTGGACGCTCACGACCCTCAGCCTAGTCAGGGCCCCGACCGGCGGTTCCAGGCGGTCGCCGACCCCGCGTACCCGGCGGAAGCAACATCGGGAGGCCGGTCCGATACCGGAAAAGTTGCGGTATCGAGGGGTCCGCGGGCAATTTCTCGCCAAGAATCGTCAACCGCCCTACCCTGGTTTCATGTCGGGCATGTTCAACGACGTCGCCACCCTGCGTAGCGACGCGGACGGTGAAGAGCGCTCCGGCGCGCCGGTTCGGGTCCCCCTCACGGTGGTCGAACCGGAAGGTCACTCCCGCGGTGGCATCGTGCTGCTGCACGAGTCCAGAGAGTTCACCGGATATTTGCTGGAGTTCATGCGCACACTGTCCGACGAGGGCTGGACCGTCGTCGCGCCCGACCTGTTCCACCGCGCCGGCACCGCAGGCAAGGAGGTCTTCGGCCAGGACCTGTTCGACGACTTCGACGCGAGTTTCGACTGGCTCACCGCCCGCGGCGTCTTCCCCGACTGCATCGGCGTCCTCGGCTTCGACCACGCGGGCACCGCCGCCTTCCTGGTGGCCACCAACCGCCCCGTCGGCGCCGCCGTCACCGTCGCGGCCCCCGGCATCGCCGAACCGCTCACCGACGAGGCCACCGCCCTGCTCGAGGCCGCCCCGAACCTCCAGGCCCCCTGGCTCGGCCTCTACGGCGCCGACGATCCCGAGACCAGCCCCGACGACGTGGAGAAGCTGCGCGACGCCGCGGCCCGCGCCGCCGTCGCCAGCTTGGTCATCACCTACCCCGGCCTGCGCCACCGCGCCGACACCCCGGCGGGCGGAGCCGACGAGGACGACGACCCGTACACCACCGACGCGCGTACCAGGATCTTCGACTGGTTCGACAGCAATTTACTCTGATAACCAGGCGTTTTGTTATACATCGGGAAGGTCAAGTAACCTTATTTCTCGGCGGCCCGAAAGGGTCGGCGCCCTCGAAGAGGGGCTACCAGGAGGCGTGCCAGAGCGGCCGAATGGGACTCACTGCTAATGAGTTGTCCCTTCACGGGGACCGGAGGTTCAAATCCTCTCGCCTCCGCCAAGCCCGGTTCGCCGGGCAGAACAACTGAATAACACATGCGCCCGTAGCTCAACGGATAGAGCATCTGACTACGGATCAGAAGGTTAGGGGTTCGAATCCCTTCGGGCGCACATCGAAGAGGCCCCTGAACTGCACGAACAGTTCAGGGGCTTTGTTCATTCGATCCCCGCCACTACGAATTCCCTACGTCGAGTTCCCCACTTTCGTCGTGTGAACGCTTCGGAGTTCGGATCGCGCTGTGCGCTTCCATCGGCCGACGGCACGGGGTGCCGCGGCGCCGAGCCGGTTCGCCCAGCGGACTTCGGTAGTGGCGGTCACGAAGAGCACCCCGCCTCGTGGACACAGGCGGCATCGGATGATGTGATCGTGCGTCGGCGACGAACGAAGTGCTGGAGGAGACGGCGTGGGTTGGATGGGCCGGGCGGATGCGCGGGAGTCGCGACCGAGGGCGGAGTTCGTATCGACCGGGTCGGGGCCGGTGCATCTGCGGCGCGAGGGTGATCCGGCGGCGCGGGCGTTGTTGCTGGTGCACGGGTTCGCGGGGTCGCTGCACTGGTACGACCTGGTGGCGGAGCTGCTGGCCGATCGCTATCACCTGATCCGGGTGGATCTGCGCGGACACGGGCTGACCGGAGGCGACACCGATCTCGACAGCCCCGAGCAGGGGCGGATGCTGGCCGAGGTGCTCGAGCGCTTGGGGCTGACGGATGTGACGGCGGTCGGGCACTCGTTCGGGGCGGACGTGGTGCTGGCGGCGGCGCAGCGCACGGAGCGGATCACCGGGCTGGTGCTGATCGACCAGGCGCCCGATCTGGACGGCGCGCACTATCCGGTCGGCAATCAGCTGCTCGGTCACGAGGTGCTCGGGCCGATCCTGCACCGGCTGGCGATCGGGCCGTTCGTCGAACTGGGCATGCGCTACGCGGTGGCTCCGGGGTTCGACCTCGACAAGGGGTTCCCCGTGCCGGGGCAGGCGGTCCGCGGCCACCCCCCGAAGTGCCCGCGGAAGGGGCCCACCGTTGGCGTTGGCCCCAGGGCCCCGCAGGGCGCGCCCCCCCACGGCCGG
>NZ_JARWRU010000396.1 GCF_029867845.1 Nocardia farcinica
ATCCGCCGCGCGCTATCGCTACCTGCCAAACATCGCCACCCTCCCCCCCCGGGTTTCGGGGGGCGCTTGACCCCCGGCCCACGGCCCGCTACCCGACCACGGTGAGCGCGGCCGTCCGCGGCGGGGACACCACCCGCTCCAGCGCGGCCAGGTCGCGTTCCAGCGCGCCGAACAGCAGGTAGACGGCCACGAACATGACGATGCTGCCGATGCACAACACCCGCACCGCCACGATGATCTGCTCGATGTCGGCGGCGGGCAGCAGCGTCACCCCCGCCACCGCCAGCAGCGGAATCGACGCGGCCACCAGCAGGTAGCCGACGCAGCGGCGGCGCAGACCGCGCAACAGCGCGACATCCTCCGCGTCCGCGGTGTCCGGTCCGAGCAGCATCGGGTAGACGCAGCGCACGATGTAGAAGTCGACCAGGAAGAACGGGTACGCCAGGGCGATCGCCCCGCACACCGCGTGCGAGGCCAGGAAGTGGGCGAAGGCGTGCGGCGCGAGTTCGTCGCCCGCCAGCGTCACCCCGGCCGGGTAGGTGACCGCGCTGATCATCCAGAACGCCAAGCCCACCAGCACGCTGCGGTCGCCGAGCAGGATCGCGGCCTTCCTGGCCGCGGCCAGTTCGCGCGGGGAGTACCGCTCGCCGCGGGCCAGGCCGCGCGGAACCGTCACCACCCGGCGCGACCACCAGGTCAGCAGGATCGCGGCCAGCCCGAAGAACAGCACATTGCTCACCAGGGTGGACACCGCGAACAGATCCTGGGTGCGCTGCGACAGCCGCCCGGTGACCAGCGCCCGGTTGTGGTCGATGTTGTACAGCGAGGCCAGCAGGTTCGGCACCGCCACCGCCGCCACCACCAGCGGCACCCGCCACGGGCGCAGCCGCCGCCGCCAGCTGTCCGGCGGCGGGTCGACCAGGTCTCTGGCGCGCTGGTCGAGGCACAGGTCCAGTTGCCGGGTCAGCACGCCCGCGTCCGGCCAGCGGCGGCCCGGGTCCGGGTCGAGGCAGGTGGCCAGCACCCGACGCAGGGCGGGCGGGCAGTCGGCCAGCGGCTCACCCGTCGGCGCCGGGGCCGGCGGCCGAGGTGACGAGCCGGCGCCTGTGGGAGCGGGGGATTCCCCGGTCAGCAATTCCCACAGCAGCACACCGAGCGCGTGGATGTCCTCGGCGGTGCCCGAGGCGACCTCGCTCGGGCCGGGCGGCCGCGTCTCCCCGACGGGTCCGAGAGCGAAGTCGGCGAGCTTCGGCACGCCCTCGGCGGTGAAGACGACGTTCGCCGGTTTGATCGCCCGGTGCGCGATGCCCTGGCGGGAGGCGTAGTCGAGGGCCCCCGCCAGCCCGCGCCCGATCCAGGCCACCGTCTCCGGCCAGGTGAGGCGGGCGACAGCGCGCCGGACGGCCGAGTCCGAGGGGGCGATCTCACCCTTGGCCTCCATCGCCGTGTCCACCGCGCGCAGCAGCAGCGCCCCGCTCGCGGGTCCGGGATGGGCGCGGCGCAGGGCGAGCAGGTGCTCGGCGGTGCCGCCGGGCAGGTACTCCATCCACACCAGTGCGGCGGTGCCGTCGACGTCGCCGGTGGGCAGGCGCTGGTCGTAGACGCGCACGATGTGCGGATGGTCGAAACGCGCCATCGGACGCGGCGCGCCGCCGGCTCGATCGGTCAGCCGCAACGCGACCAGGCGCTGCATGGACAGCTGCCTGGCCAGGAACACGCGGCCGGCGGACCGCGCGCCCAGTTCGGTGCGCAACTCGAAATCGCCGATCCGGTCGCCGGGGCGGGCGTGGGCGATGTCGGCGGCCTTCAACC